>JAETTS010000616.1 GCA_021769025.1 Enterocloster bolteae | reverse complement strand
CAGCTGCTTCAAGGGCGTGGTCTCTATCTATTTTCTGGACCTGTCGGTAGTGGCAAGACCAGTCTGATGTACCAACTGGCCAAGGAGCGCTTTCGGGGGCGGCAGATTCTGACCATTGAGGATCCGGTTGAGATTAAGGACTCAACTTTTTTGCAGCTGCAGTTAAACAAGGAAATTGGTATGACCTATGACCAACTTATTAAGCTTTCTCTTCGCCATCGACCGGATCTCTTGATTATTGGAGAAATTCGAGATTCCGAAACAGCCCGAGCGGTTGTCCGAGCAGCCTTAACGGGGGTTAGTGTCTTTTCAACAGTCCATGCCCGCTCTATTCCAGGAGTCTACCGCCGTTTATTGGAACTGGGTGTGGAACCTGGGGAGCTGGCAGAGTGCTTACAGCTGGTCTGCTACCAGCGCTTGATAGGAGGAAAGGGGTTAGTCGATGTTGCCCAGAAAGACTTTGAGAACCACACTGCCCGCTCTTGGAATGACAAGTTGGCAGGCCTACTTAAATCCGGACATATCAGCCAAGATCAGGCTCGGGAGGAATTCCTTGGGTCTCCAACAGGAGTTGAAGATTGTACAGCTCTTTCATAATCTCTTTGCGACCGGTTTTCACTTGGGTGAGGCCCTGGATTTTTTAGATCACAGTGGTCTCTTAGCCAAGGAATTGGTGGACCGCATGCGACAGGGCATGCGGTCGGGTCAGCCTTTTTCTAGTATCTTGGGACAACTGGGATTTTCTGGAACGGTCGTTAGTCAACTGGCCTTGGCTGAATCACATGGCAATATTCTGGACAGTCTGACTCAGTTGGAGGGACACCTGCAAAGTCTTATTCAGGTTCGGAGGAAGCTTGTGGCGGTGGGGACCTACCCTCTTTTATTGCTAGGTTTTCTGATGGTGATTATTTTGGGGTTGCGCTCCTATGTTTTACCGGAAATAGACCAGAGCAACCAGTGGACCCGCTTGGTAGAGATTTTCCCGCTTTGTTTTGTGGTTCTACTGGTCTGTCTCGGTTTGGGGTTAGGCGGTCTCGTGCTGCTGTATCGACAGCGGAAGCGGTTGGAATTTTTTTGCATGCTGGTGACTTGCCCTGGTCTTCGTGGGTTTGTTCAAGCCTATTTATCAGCCAGCTTAGCGCGTGAGTGGGCCTGTCTTTTTGGACAGGGTTTGGCTTTGGCGGAGATTGTTGAGCTGATGCGGCGACAAGAGTCGGTTTTCTTGGCTGAGTTGGGAGCGGATCTGGACCAGGCCTTGAGTGGTGGGGTGTCCTTGGCCCAGCAGATTCGGACCTATCCTTTTTTGAGGAAAGAACTGGCCTTGATGATTGAATATGGTGAATTAAAGTCACGCTTGGGGCAGGAATTAGCCCTTTATTCTAGGAAGACCTGGGAGGATTTTTTTCATCGCCTTTTCCGATTGATGGATTTGATTCAGCCGTGTGTCTTTGTTCTCGTAGCCTTTTTGATTCTATTACTCTATGCAGCCATGCTGCTGCCGATTTATCAAAATTTGGAGGTGCCCCTATGATAGGCAACTATTTACGAAAATCACTACCTGGGTTTACTCTGATAGAGATGCTAGTCGTCATTCTCATCATTTCGGTCTTGCTCTTGTTGTTTGTTCCCAATTTGGTCAAACAAAAGGAGGTGGTA
>JAETTS010000615.1 GCA_021769025.1 Enterocloster bolteae | reverse complement strand
CATGGAGTTACTGCGCCTGAAAGCCCAATATCCTGCCCGAAGGTTCATGACCTCACAGAATTACCGATGGAGACCCCATAACCAGGCCATTAAACGAGCCATTGACCATGGTATGATTGGCAGGATGGAATCCATACTTTTGGAATTCCGCCAGCAGGAGGACCTGCAGGGATACAGGGCGGGATTAGAAATGCCTCTTTTGCAGGATGTGTCCATCCATCATTTTGACCTGATACGGTTTTTTACGGGCGCTGATTGTAAGGAAGCGTATTGCCGCGTTTCCAGACCGTCCTGGTCCCTATATGAAGGAAAGCCTGATACATATGCAGTCTTTCAGATGACCAATGGTGTTACGGTTACATATAGCGGAAGCTGGGCGGCCAGAGGAAAGGAAACCTCCTGGGACGGGAATTTTACTATTACAGGTGACAAGGGCTGCCTGACGCTGGATGCAGATGGAGCAGTGTATTTTTATAAACATGAAAGGGCAGAGGTGGTCGTACTTAATACCGGCAGACAGCAGGGAGAGGAAATCCTGCAGCCAGAAATGAAGTATACTGAAATGGAATACGGCTTCCATATGTTTCTGGACAGTCTTGAGCAGGGGGATGTTCCGGAAACCTCCCTTGAGGACAATGTGAAAAGCTTTGCCATGGTCATGGCCTGCCTTGAATCTGCAAAGCAGGGAATGGTAGTGGATTGTAGTGAGTTACTGCGGCAATATGCACGGTGAAAGGATAAAGGATATTATGTTACAGGAAAAATATACGATTAGAATGCGTCTGTCAGTCTGGTTTGGACTTGCAGCCTTGGTTTTTGGGGCCTTTTGCGGAGGCGCGATGGCTTCCGGCGCTTATGCCACCAGCTATTTTGCCAGATATGGCGGCGGCCATATGCTAATTTTCATTCTGATTTTCATGACCATCATGGCTGTCTGCTGCATCCTGGGTATCAATGTAATCAGGGCTTATAAAGTAACGGATTACAATGGATTTTATCTTGCCCTATATGGTCTTCATAGGGATGGTTCCAACCCTGGACTTAGGAAGATTGTCACACTGTTTTTTGATTTTTATACCATATTATCAGGTATTGCCGCCTGTGCCGGAGCAATGGCCCTTTTCGGCGCTCTTGCCAATTCAACCACTGGAATGCCTGTACAGGCAGGTTCACTCATTGCAGCTTTTGTATTTGCCATCCTTAGTGTTTACGGCAGTGCATTCCTGCGCAAATTCAACACCGTGATGACCCTGGCTCTGACAGGCAGCCTTTTGGCGGTCCTGGCTGCTGTGTGTGCAATACGGGGAGATGTTCTTGTTGGCCTGCTGGGAAATTTTAGGACAGGGGTGGACTGGAGCGGAGCCTCTCTTGCCACGGGGTATACCATGCTTATTTCTTATTGTTTTAATGTTGGCTCATGGGGGGCCACCCTTAGCAGTTATTCAGAAAAAATCCGGGACCAGAAAGATGCGGTCGGTTCCGGTATCATGATTGCAATTTTTGTCAGCGTCCTGTTTTTTGCAACATCCTGTATCGTGCTTCCGTTCCTGCCGGAGCAGCTTAACTCCACCCCGATTCTGAACATCTGTCAGAATTATCTGGGAAGCACGCTTACCATTATTTACTGGGTTGTTATTTTTATTGCGGTAATTACTACCGG
>JAETTS010000614.1 GCA_021769025.1 Enterocloster bolteae | reverse complement strand
TCATATTGATTGTGATTGCCCTTGTTCTTTGGGTTGGCGTCATAACATGGCTCAATCTGAAAAGCACTATAAGCTCAATGGTGCGGCTCCCTATCATCATCGTAGTTTCTGCCGCAATCAGTCTGTGGCTGCGATGGTCCGGTGTGGCTCTGACCCGGTCCCTGCTCCTAACACTTGCTGCCATCGCCTGTCTCATGGAATTTTTGCTGGTTTTGGCTATTTCTTTCTTTCGACAGCGGAGCATCATACTTCGATTTAATGCCGCCTATGAGGCAAAGAATGCTAACGGCAGCTGTGAGGATTTTTTGAAGGAGATCGAAGCCTGCGAGGAGGCACTGAAGAACTGCAACGGTTTGGACATCACATATGGTGGTACTCCATTTAAGTACATGATCCTGCTCCATAAGGCGGCCCTGCTCCGGGAAATGGGCCGAAAGCGGGAGAGCATCGCTCTGTATCAAGATGTCTGCCCAAAAATCAAAGATCCAGAATCACAGCAGGCGCTTCTGGAGGAAATCAAACGAATCAAGGAGGAGTGGCCATGATACCTTGCCCGCTTCGCAGTCCCGACCAGATGGCAGCACTCCTTGCTCAGTTCAGGGCAGTGCCTGCCGCCATATACCAGACACAGACACTGAACGAGGCGGCCAACTACGCCCTGTTCCTGGAAGATCATGAGCAAGATATTATCAAAGCTGGGATCTTCTCTATTTCTGATATCCTGTATGGCCGATACTACTGGTATACGAGATTTCTATGTATCTACGCAAGCATCTATGGGTCAGTCGGCGGTATGGAACAGGCTCAATTCAAAATTATTGAAGCCATGGACCATGAAGGCATCGTAGACTGCGAGACGTTGGAGGCTATCGAGCAGGAACTTGGGCACAGCATCTGAGCTGTCCTCCTCTCTGCACAGAATGGAACATACAATACACACACGGAGGAATTGGCTATGGAAAATTATCAGTCCAGCATTAGTAAAACTATGCAATACGATCTTTCTGCTGTTGAAATGTTGAGAATATTGGGTTATGACCAACCCACAAGTGTGGAATGGCTCGAAAAATTAAAACAGGATAATTATATATGCCTATCCAAAACTTACATAGAATTTATGGAACTGATGGCGGATTGCCCTCTTCTAGCAACTTCAAACCTCTGGGTGGGAAAATTGGAGCGACGTAGCGCCATTCCGCGTATTCCTCATACTTATCACGAAGAACTTAGGGAAATGATTGATGACCACGAGGGCCGCTGGTCAAAACGCCCTGGCAAGCAGGAACGCGCCCTATATGAACTGTCCCAACTTCCTGTGGCGCAATGGATGGAAACGGTGGATAACTACCTTATTATTGGCAGTGACTACGCAAGCGGTATGGGCGAGTTTGGCATCCGAATGGAAGATTTGCAAAAGGACGATCCGACAGTATATTGGCATAAAAATGGGGACGGTTTTTCCGCATGGAAGTTAGAAAGTGAAACACTATCAGACTTCTTACTCAATGTCTTAATCGAAGCAATGGCTTGCGTAGATTACCAAACCGCAGAATACGAATTGGAGGCAAAGGGCTGGCGGTGTCAAGAATACTTTGACCTTAAAAAAGGTGACTGGGTTGCTAGTAAGTCCGTTTTGAAACGGTACGGGATTGACTATTCCACC
>JAETTS010000613.1 GCA_021769025.1 Enterocloster bolteae | reverse complement strand
AAAGATGTCCATTGTCTGTTTTCATCAGACTGCAAAGACATCCCCACCCAGTTTGACGTGTTATTCCGCAGCCAGGGATTTCTGTTCCGCTATCAGCTCCAGTTCTTAAAGGGAAACATTGCTGAGGAGAATCTGTTCTATGGAAGTCTGGGCGGAAGTGATACGGGTATTCTTTTTAATAGGAAGGAATCCGTCATCCATCCTGGGCGTGAACTCATCTCCTTCCCCCTTAAGGCCGTACCTCCATCAGTAACTTTGCTGTCATGGCTCAATGCCTATACGGACTCCATGCACGCCAAAGCCGCCTATTCCTGGTTCAGCAGAATACAGGGCAGCAGTCCCAGAGAACTGCCTTCCGATGCCGATACACGCCGGAGGCTGTGCGGTATTCTGCAGGATTTGGGACTTGATATAGCAGATTACAGCATCATACCAGACTCTGACCACAAATCTCCTGCTGCAATCCTGGTTCACAGTCCTTATGAAGGCTGTACCTATGAACTTCCATGGGAAGAGGAATCCATGGGCACTAAAAAACTGCTCTCACTGCTGCCCTCAATTCTGACCAGCCTGGATGACGGCAGCCTGATGATGGCAGATGACCTGGACTGTATTCTGCACCCTCACGCGCTCCGTTATTTGATTGCTCTCTATGCCAATCGTGAGAGAAATCCTCATAATGCGCAGTTGCTATTCACCGCCCACAATACTGCCATTCTTCAGCCAGCACAGATGCGCAGGGATGAAATCTGGCTTTGCTGCCGCCAGGAGGGGCAGGATACGGAATTATACCCTCTCTCCAGCTACAAAAAAGAAAACGGCCTCATCCCGCGTAATGATGAAGCCTACGGCAAGCAGTATCTGGAAGGTCGTTACGGGGCCATGCCCAATATACATGCCTAGCGGATTGATTATATCGTCCCAATGTACGGATACCATATGCCTTCTGTATCATAAAGAAAGCCGCCGCAGATTCATTTCTGCGACGGCATATTTAATACAAGCTTCACTCTTCTATTGTAATCTTTCTCTGCAAACATTCTATAATAGGCTTCTCTTATAAACTTCTCCTCATTCCTTTATATCAGGCTCTCCGGCATCACCTGGTAATTAAGCTTCACCTTCCTGCCCCCATCCCAAAGATGCAGGTTCCTGTCAATCCGCTCATAAATCCGCAGGCAATACTCATTGGACGTGCCGTTTAGCATAACCAGATATTGGCTGGGATTATAACAGGTAAATAAATCCCCTTTCCTGAGGGACTTTCCGATGGCATCGTGGAGCTTCTCTGACGCGGTTTTTAAAAGCTCTCCGCCTGTATCCAGAGGCTTCCCCTTAGAATCCAGCAAAGTACAGCACAGCAGTACACTGGAAAAATCCACCCGCTCCGCCATACGGGCCAAAAGCCGGTAACAGTCGATAAAGGCCGGGTACGCACAGTAATAAGGCCCGTTAATCCTGTCCCTCTCATGAAGACTGTCTCTTATATCCTTTAGCGTATCGGATGTATAACGAATCTGTCCGCTCATGATACGGAACCGTTCCAGCATCTTCTCGGAAGGAGGCAGTCCCTGTTCCTCAAAATACTGTGAAACAGCTGTATCGTATACCTGCATGGCCTCCTTGAACCTCTTCATGGCAATGAGACAGTCAATTTTCATAATC
>JAETTS010000612.1 GCA_021769025.1 Enterocloster bolteae | reverse complement strand
GCCCAGGTGCCTGTGCTGGATGGCATTTCAGCAGACGATATTGCGGTTGACAGCGAGGGACGCCAGGAACTGGATGTGAGCGGAAGCGCGTCCGTTGGACAGATTCATTTCCAGACTGACCATTTCTCGGCATTTACGGCTATATTTAAGACCTCACCTTATCTGGTGATTGCCAATGAATTGCAGGAAGGCAGTGAAGGTGCTGAAAAAGTCGAATACACCTATAAAGTCAGCATCACAGACAGCAGGAAGAATAAGAATGAGAAGCTCTATCTGCTGACAGGAGATGGTGGGGCTGAGGAATATAATACAACCGCTGTAACAGAAGGCGACACCAATACCTATACCTTCAATCTAAAACCCAACGGAAAGATGAAGATAGGGACTGTAGGGCCGTCAGCTGAATACAGGGTAGTCCAGACGATAGAGGATACTTATAACGAGTTTAGAGGGGTAACGGAAACAGCTAGAACAAAAATTGATTGGATTGAAACAGACATTGACCTCGGCACGGAGGGAGAGGGAGAAAGTTTCCCATATGGTAATGGTTCTAACAATCAATATGGTTCGCTGATGGAGCGGGCCGCCGTATTAATGAGAGCATATACAAAGTGCAGGGAATACGATGAGACTCCGGGGAGAAAAGACCGGTTTGAGCAACGGCGGGCTTTATTGGGAATTTCGAATAATAACGTAACCAATGATAGCATTATAGCGAAGCTGTTAGAAGACCATTATGGTACTTCTAAGTGGCCTTTGGCATCGGAAGAAGGATTTGGCGATTTGGCCGGCATCGTAAGTGAAAGACTGGAAAAAGACAATGTTCCAAATAACAAGCGGCCAAAGAATTTATACCTGCATATATACTTCAGAACAGTAGACAGCGCAGAAAATATGGAAATCATACCATATTTAACGGGAAGTGACGCTTTGAAGGACTGGAATGCGTACGCGGCCTTTGACAGCCAGGAGGGTATGTGGTACCAGTATTTAAAAGCATATCCAGTTAGCACAACCTATATGATTTCCAGTCTGCATGCAGGAGGGAATGTGAATACCCCTAAAACCATGCATATGCTGATGGAAGAAGACAGCGGCAACTGGCATGCCATGTGCCCGGGAGAAGTACCGGATATAGGAGATCCGATTATGCAGCCGGCTGTGGACGGTGTCATTTCCAAATTTGGCACCGCATATCAAATAGAGTATACATTTAAAAATTATTACTATAATAGTACTTCCGCAGGTGACGGCTCCACAGACACTGGTTCCACAGACAACGGTTCCTCAGGAAATGATTCCTCAGAAAAACCAGATAACGATTCAAACAACGGTAATGGAAATGAATCGGGCGGAGTGTCCGGGAACGACACAGCGGATACAGATACCCCAGGTTCATCCGCCGGCGGCACAACGAATACGTCCCAAGGCTCTGAGGGTTCCGGCAGTTCAGGCGGAGGAACCACCACAACGTCCGGCGGCACAGGCAGATATCAGGGGGCTGATGCCCAGAGCGGGCCAGGCGCGCAGCAGAATGTGATTGAATCCTCACAGGTTCCCCTTGCATCCCTTCCAGCGGATGCATCGGCAGCATTCAGCCAGTCAATGGCCATCATAGACGATGGGGAGATACCGTTAGCTGCCATACCGAAGACAGGTGACAGGGG
>JAETTS010000611.1 GCA_021769025.1 Enterocloster bolteae | reverse complement strand
TCCAACCGCTCCGCTTTGGAGAGAGAGATAGAGAGATACCGCTCCCGTAGCTCCTCGGAGAGCTGCTTTTCATCCCGCAACAGGTTCAGGTAGCTGATGGAGGAGGCCAGAGGCGTTTTCAGGTCGTGTGCCAAGTACATCACCAGATCGTTCTTTTTCTGCTCAGCCAGAAGCATGTCGCTTTTCTGCCGGTCCATCATACTTTTGATGAGATTCATTTTCCGCTCAATAGGAAGCATCTCCGGGGGCAGAGAGATCTCTACAGGTGTGTCCTGGAGGAGAATATCCATCTTCTCATAGATGGTCTCAAAATATCCTGTAAGCCAATGAAGGTAGACACAGAACAGACCGGCGAACACCAGCAGAGCGAATAAAAGAATAAACAGATCCCTGTGACTTCGGAATACCCGCTCGTACAGATGGAGGGCGGCAGCCTGCTCCATACCAAAAGTATTTATAAAAAATATCGTCATCCCGTTGGCGAAACGGCCTCGCAACAGAACCGCATAGGTGAAGTAGATCGCAGCTACAGCACCCGCCAATGTGGCAATTGTGCAGGAAAATATCTTGATGCGGAACTGACGGAAATTCTTTTTATTTTTCAATGGTATAGCCTACCCCCCATATGGTTTTGATGAACCTGGGGCTTCTGGCAGGTTCCTTTAACTTCTCCCGCAACCGCCCGATATGAGCCATGACCGTATTATTGTTTTTCAAAAACTTCTCCCCCCATACCGCTTCAAAAAGCTCCTCAGAGGGGACGACAACACCCTGCCGCTGGCAGAGATACCAGAGGATGGAGAACTCAATGGGAGTCAACTGTAATTCTTCTCCAAACAAAAAGCACTTGTGACTGTCCCGGTTGATCACCAGTCCCCGAACATCATATTCATGCGTTGACTCTGCTTGCCTTGGGTCAGAGCCGTTATAGAGCCGGTATCTTCGCAACTGGGTTTTTACCCTGGCAACGACCTCTAATGGATGAAAGGGCTTTGTAATGTAGTCATCTGCCCCAATGGTCAGACCCATGATCTTGTCCTCGTTCGCTGTTTTGGCCGTAAGCATGATGATTGGGCAGTAAGACTTCTCCCGTATCTTCCTGCAAAGCTGAAAGCCATCTGTATCCGGGAGCATGATGTCCAGGATCGCCAGATCCAACTCTGTGCAGGCGATGCAGTTTAGGGCTTCCACGCCGGTGTAGCACTTGTGGACCGTGTAGCCATCACCGGTAAGATAAAGTTCCAGTACATCTGCCAGCTCTTTTTCATCGTCTACCACTAAAATATGACCGCTCATTTGTATCCTTTTTTCGCTCCCTTTTTTTCCTGCAAGCACGGACAATCGCGCTCACCGCACACAGCAGGAGAAACAATCCCGTAAAGTTTACCCCAATATCCCGATACGCTGTTTTCGCCAAGGGTTCTCGCAGTCCGGTGAACCAAACATAGGCGAAGGCCAGCAGCTGGGATGGAATATATGCGACCACATACCGCAAAAGGGGCGGCTTAATGGGCAGACTGGTACACAGCATAAATGCCATGGCGCCAATCAGAAGGATGATGGCCCTGTCCAGCTCATGCCAGTTGCCGCTGGGATCCTCATAAATGCCGCCACAAAGATACAACACGCTGTTCAGCAGCGTGTTCACAGTATAAATAATGGAATAAATGGA
>JAETTS010000610.1 GCA_021769025.1 Enterocloster bolteae | reverse complement strand
CGATTCGTGGAGTATTATGACAAGGTCTGCCAGGCAGTACATGAGACAGAAAATATGGTGATGATATTGGGTGAGGGGGAAGATGGGGGAGAAGAGAACCTTGTGCCAGAGCCTTTATTTCACCGTGCCAGCACTGGTTATACCAGGGAGGGCGATGAGGCTCATCCATACCTTCAGTCAGTGGACAGCCAGTGGGATGTAGAGGCAGAAGGGTATCTGACTGTGAAAGAGTGGGAGCCTAAGGAGGTGGTTCGGCTGCTTAAGGAGGCGTTTGCCAAAAGTGGAGCCGGGGAAGTGGAACTGACGGAAAAGCAGGTGACAGATACCCTTCAGCTGGTAGGCAGGGACAAGGCCGGATATGTAAAGGAAATTCAGATCGGTGCCCACATCTATACAGGGGACGAGATTCAGGCGATTCTGGGACTGCCATCCGCTGCATTTACCCTGGAGGAACATGAAGGGAAGCTTCGGGCGATCTGTAAGGGGATCGGGCATGGATACGGCTTAAGCCAGTATGGGGCGAATGCCTTAGCCGGGGATGGGAAAAGCGCCGAGGAGATCCTGGCGTACTATTATCAAAATATTAAAATTATTTCTCCAAAATCGTGAATAACTCAGGAACCTTTGGTAAGAATAGTACCGAGGTGATAAACGGTGAAAGAGAAATTAAATCAGCTATTCAAAGACAAACTATTTCTTGTCATGTTAGTTTTGGGCCTGCTGACTATTGTTGCCGCAGCAGGAGTGGTTACCATTCAAAGAGGAAATGCTCCGGAAGAGAATCCATACATGCAGATGCAGGAGCCAGGGGCATTGATCGCGGAAGATAAGAAGAATGAAGAGCTGCTGCCTATCGCAGGAAGTTCCAATGCCCGCAGGCAGGAGCCAGAGACTGCTCCGGCCGGACAGAGGGCACAGCAGACAGAGACCAAGGTTGCCAAAGCAGACAGTAAAAAGGAGACCGCGGCAGATACCCAGGCTGCACAGGCTGGTGCCGGGCAGGGGGCAGCCATTCCTCTGGTGTTGGATTTTGCAGATACCAGCAAGATCGGCTGGCCGGTGATGGGGAACATCCTTCTGGATTACAGCATGGATACCACCATCTATTTCCCAACCCTGGCCCAATATCAGTGCAATCCAGGGGTGGTGATTCAGGCTGAGGTAAGCCAGCCGGTGCAAACCCCTGCCAATGCAAGAGTGGAGGCCATCGGTGTCAATGAGGAGATCGGAAACTTTGTGGTTTTGGATTTCGGCAATGACTATCTGGCCACCTGCGGACAGTTGAAAGAGATTCAGGTAGTGGAAAATGAATACCTGGAGGCAGGAAGGATCCTGGGGTATGTGGCGGAGCCTACAAAGTACTATTCGGTGGAAGGAAGCAATGTATATTTTGAGATAAAACACGGCGGAGAGCCTGTTGACCCGGTAGGATATTTTGAGTGAAACATGACAACGATGCATCTGGCTGTGAGGGGGATGAAGTCCCTGCTCAGGCCAGATGTATTTTTCACAAAAATCTAATAATTTGTTCATAAGTCCTTCAGAGGTATGGTGTATACTAATTATACTATCAGCAAAGAGGAGAAGTTATGAACATTTTATTTTTTTTGACACCGAAAAGCGAAGTGGCTTTCATTTATGATGACGAGACGTTAAGACAGGCTTTGGAGAAG
>JAETTS010000609.1 GCA_021769025.1 Enterocloster bolteae | reverse complement strand
TAAAAACAGGGGCAAAAATCCGAACTCGCTTCGCTCAAACATGCGGATTTTTGCCCCTAACGCAGATTTCCGCAACCTAAGAGGTTCTAAGCCTCCTGCAAATGCACCCCCACCCCAACTTGTTCCGGAGCTGAATATTCCTTGCGCTACTTTGTGATGTCATGCTGAATATTCTTTGCGCCACTTTGTGACATCGTAATGATAGCTATAGGATACAATTTTATTCAGCAACCTACTTACCACCGCGGCAACGGAGCGCGGGTGTGCCCTGTAAGAAACGATATCATCCACTCTCCCAGTGGCCCTTCCGCGACTCCCTCTCCTATAAATTTTTCTCAATCATCAATACATTACACCCGTCCTCATATCGATATTCTACTTTATCCATAGACTGCTTCACCATAAAAATCCCCAATCCCCCAATCTCCCTCTCCATAGCCGAAAGTGAAATATCCGGATCCTCTTTTTCCAGTGGGTTGTATGGCACCCCCTTATCCCTGAATACCACCCTGCAACACTTGGGATCCTGGCATACTTCCATCCCTACAACCGCCTCTCCCTCATGTCCGCCATAGGCATAATGAGCAATATTCATGTAAATCTCCTCCGCGGCAATCAAAATCTCAGCTTTCACATCCGCCGGACACCCATTCTCATCCAAATGTTTTTCAATGGTATCCAACACCGTATACAACGTATCATCACTAGCCCGCAGTTTTAAATCCTCCATCATTACCCCCTGTCAGCACGATTTCTCGATATTCCAGCCCCCTGGCACTCACCTTATCATGGGTAGCTACCACAACCGTAATCCCCTGCCTGTGAACCAGTTCAAAAAGCCTCATAACCTCCGCTGATTCCTCCGGCGACAGATTGCCCGTAGGCTCATCCGCCAAAAGAATCGAAGGATAATTCACCAGCGCCCTGGCCAGACAGACCAACTGTTTCTCTCCTCCTGACAGCTGAGAAGGATACCTTTTGTATAGATGCGAGATTCCCAGCAAAGTAAACAAAGATGAGATAACCACACGGTTGCTCCTTCCTCTGCCTCCTGCCACAATCCTGGCAATCTCCACATTCTGATACACCGTTCTCTCCGGCATCAGACAGGCATCCTGAAATACAATTCCCATCCTTCTCCGGTAAAAAGGTACTTCCTTCTCACTGAGTTGTCCGATATCCCGGTTCAGTACATAGATCGTTCCCGAAGTAATCTCTGTGTCCTTTAATAGAAGGCGGATAAACGTGCTCTTTCCCACTCCGCTCTCCCCCGTCAAAAGCACAAATTCCCCGGCTCTGATCTCCACACTGAAATCCCGAAACACATCCTCCCCAGAGCCATCATACCGTTTTGTCACATGCGTAAACTCAATCATAGTTCCCTGATTCACGATTCAATCGTAAGCATTCCGGCAAATCCGGTCATCTGAAACACTTTCATCACCCCATCACATACGTGAACCAGCTTCATAGAACCGCCTTTCGAATTGGCCGTCTTCTGTCCAATCAGAAGCGCCCTCAACCCCGCGCTGGATATGTACTCCACCTTCTCCAGATTCAGAATCACCGTTGAACCTTTCTGAAACGCCTGAAGAATCCTCTGCTGAAGCTGGGGGCTGGTGGTAGTATCAACCCGCCCATCAATATCAAGCTGTATAACCCCTTCTGCCCTAG
>JAETTS010000608.1 GCA_021769025.1 Enterocloster bolteae | reverse complement strand
GTTACCATTCACAGTCTAAATAAAGTATAAAACCAATTGTGATAGGAGGCCTCAAACCCAGTGTTTATCTAGGGCTTGAGGCTTCCTTTGACTGATTAAACCAGCATTTCTGGAGGAGTATTGGCACTTTTTAAAATATACCAATAAAGCATTGACATTTATGTTGGTATGTGATACAATATATAGTACCAACACGCGAAGGGAGATGATAAATTGTCAATCGTTAGATATGTGAACAAAAAGACAGGGCGGGTTGCCCTCTATGAATCAACTTCCCATTATGACCCGGAAACAAAACAGTCCAGACCTATCCGGAAATATCTTGGCACTGAAGATCAGGAGACAGGTGAGCTGGTCCCATCGTCAGGAAAACGCGGAAGGAAAAAAGGGCCTGATGGCAGTTCTGTCCATAGCAAAAAGGAAAAACCGGAAACAGACTACCGGCTTCTTGCGGAGACACTGAAAAAGGAATGCATGGAAAAAGACGCCAGGATCAAAGCTTTGGAACACCGCAACCAGCTGCTGCGTTCAAGCCTGGAACGTATAAAAGAAGTCGTTTCCCATATACCGGAAGCGTAAATAGGATATCTATAGGAGGCAGCCATGGACCGTCTGTTTTCAGAATATACCACGCTCCAATACCAGAATAAGGCCATGCGCCAGGAATTAGAAGCTTTCCGGAACGGGGAAAGATATAAGAAGCTGCAGGCGGACCATCATAAAGTAGTCGCCGGGTATGTCAAGGAGATCGGCCGGCTAAAAAAAGAACTGGCAAAGGCCCATGCAGCCACGGTCACCGTCCGGGACATCTGGTTTGAGGAATGTGACTCAGACTGGAAAAAATACCAGGCCGAATTGAATCGGAAAGACCACAAGATCCAGAAACTGATGGACCAACACTGGGAGATGCTGAAAGCATACGATGATAGGATTGCCGCCATCATCAAGGATCATGAGGGGCAACTGGAAGAAAAGGATGCCGTAATCCATGGGCTTTCTGCAAGGCTCGCCCATGCGGAGGCCCTGCTTGGAAGGGACAGCACGAACACGTCTACCCCAACCGGCCAAACGCCTCCATGGAAAGACAGGCATATCCCGAACAGCCGAAGAAATACGGGGAAGCCGAAAGGCGGGCAGCGGGGGCACGAACGCCATGTCCTGGAAAAGCCGGAACCGGAAGAGGCAGACGAGGAAGTGGACCATCCAGTGGGTGACGGGGAGGCATGTCCGGCATGCGGCTGCGATGATTTTTTCTTCACCGGTGGATATGAGGAAAAATATGAGATAGATATAGAGGTCAAAGCCATAAAACGGCTCCATAAATTCTGGCTGTACCAATGCAGAAACTGCGGACAGATTGTCCGTACCGGGACCGCCCCGTCCTTACGGGCCGGATGCCAGTATGGGGCGAACCTCCAGGCGCTGTCCCTCTCACTGATGAACACCACGAATGCGGCCATCAACAAAGTGCCGCTCCTGATCAGCGGCCTGACAGACGGGGAGGTATGCCCCAGCGAAGGGTATATCGCGAAGCTCCAGCCAAGGGCAGCGAAAGGCCTGGATCAGTTCAGGGAGGACTTGTTCCGGTTCCTGATCACGCGCCCCATCCTCTATTGGGACGACACCGTGGTCATGGCAGACAAGTCCAGGATATGCCTGCGCTTTTATGGGGATGA
>JAETTS010000607.1 GCA_021769025.1 Enterocloster bolteae | reverse complement strand
TTAAAGGGATGTTTTAGAAGAGAGGTATTCAAATGGAAAGGTATATTATCGGTATAGATTCGGGTACTACCGGAATTAAAGCGGTGCTGTTTGATGAACAGGGGAACGAGATAGCAAAAAAGGGTATTGGGCTGAAAGGATACTTTCCACAGGAAAATCAGTACGAAGAAGACATGGAGGAAATCTGGGAAAAGGCACAGATATGTGTAGAGAGTGTAGCTGCTCAGGTAGACCGTAATGCTATCATAGGAATCGGTATCACAGCTCAGGGGGATGGACTGTGGATGGTGGATGAAGATATGAAGCCGGTGCGCAGAGGGTGCTGTTTTTGCGATGGAAGGGCAGCAGAGTTTGTAGACCAGTGGGTGGAGGACGGAACATGCGAGCGCTTATTTGAACTGACGGGTACATGGATATTTACAGGAAACCAGAATGGCATTGTGCGCTGGATGGAGAAGTATGAGAAAGAGTCTCTCGAAAAAAGCAGATGGCTGCTTCATTTGAAGGACTATCTGTTCTACAAATTCACGGGAGAGGTTACAACAGATGCCACAGACCAGTCGCTTATTTTCCTTGATCAGAATAAACGGGATTATCTGGAGGAGGCATTTGATGTATGTGGGTTAAAAGCATACCGTGAGAAATATCCTCCCGTAAAGACTGCAAAAGAGAACGCATATTTCATTTTGCCGCAATTGTCTGAGAAAATAGGACTTACAGATAAAGTTTTAGTAACATCAGGCCCCATGGATGTGGGCGCCTGTGCTCTGGGCAGCGGTGTAATTGATAATGCCCACTGTTGTTCCATAATAGGTACTGCTGCCCTTCATGAGATGGTGATTGATAAACCATTGCAGGATGCAATAAAATCAGGTATGACCGTGTCGCATGTGATGGAAGGCAGATGGCTCAGGCTCATGGCCTCTTTAGCTGGTACTCCTAACCTGGAATGGATGCTGCAGACGATTGGCAGCCAGATAAAAGAAGATGCAGAGGGATTGGGGAAGAATGTTTACGATTATATGGAAGAGATGATTAAGGATGTTCCTATTGGCGCTCACGGCGTGATGTATCACCCTTATCTTCTTGCAGGAGGAGAGAGGGCGCCTTTTACAGATTCCAGAGCAAGGGCCAGTTATACTGGACTCAGTGTGAAAACAAGCCTGGCGGACATTGTGAGAGCCACCTATGAGGGTGTGGCCTTTGCCATGCTGGACTGTTATGAACATATGCCTCTTACACCAGAACAAATAACAGTTTGCGGAGGCGGATCCGGCAGTAATACCTGGTGTCAGATGTTTGCCGATGCTCTGGGAAGCCGTATTGTGACCGTGAAGGGTGACGAGCTGGGGGCAAGAGGCGTTGCCATTAACAATATGGTAGTTCAAGGTATATATGGCAGTTACCAGGAAGCAGTGTCAAAAATTGTGAAGACGAAGATGGTTTATGAACCAAATATGGAACATCATAAAAAGTATATGAAATTCTATGAACTATACAAAGAATTATACACCTCGATTCAAAAGACCTGGAAGACGAGGGCAACTATCTTGAAGGAGTAATCATATGTTGTATGAAGAAGCCAGACAGGAAATTTTAGATGTTTGCAGACGAATGGTCGGGAAGGGGTATTTTCTGGGAACCTGGGGAAATGTAAGTGTACGGATAGGTAATCATATTG
>JAETTS010000606.1 GCA_021769025.1 Enterocloster bolteae | reverse complement strand
GATCCATCCTCATGCTTTCCTGGCAACAGACATGGAGGAGCTAAAAACCGTCAAAAAGGTGTTGGGGGCGTACGTTTACGTCACCAATGCCAGGATTTTGCTGATCGGAGAGACAGAGCCTTGGGTGATCAGCAACAGCCAGAGCCTGTCTGCTTATCAGGAACGGTTGGGAGTGGAGATCCTGCAGATTGGCTATGAAGAGCTGATTCGGTATTATGAGGAGGTAAACGAGGAAGAAACCAGATATCTGATAGACCACTTCAAAGGCCAGGCGGAAACCATTGTAGAGCCAACGGATGATGACCTTTACGGGTCCTGCCGTTTGGCGGCAGCCCTTACAAACATGCTTGAAGCCTACCAGGCAGATGGGGCGGCGCTGGCTTGTTTTCGCTTGATTGAAGTGCTGAAGATCAACTCTTGCCTCGGAGTATCCTATATCAATGACTGTACAGACCGATTTGTGGCATGCGAAGGAGATCTGGACAGTGCTGTGACCATGTTGTTGATGAAAAAATTGTCAAAGGATAAGCTGTGGATGGCCAATCCGAATATTCAGCCGGATGAGACGGTGAATTTTGTCCATTGCACGGCCCCGTTGACTGTATGTGGGAACCAGTGCCGCTATACTTTGCGCAATCATCATGAGACCCAAGTTGGAGTCAGTCCGGCGGTGGAATTTCCGGTGGGGGAAAGGCTTACTCTCTGCCGCGTATCAAAGGATGCCTCCGCCATGACCGTGCAGGGAGGGAACAGTGTGGCTGGCTGCCATGAAGACACCTGTAGGACGCAGATGCGGGTGAGGCTGGATGATTTTCACAGCTACCTGGATACGGTGCTGGGGTGCCATCAGGTTATAACCTTCGGAGATATCACAAAAGAGCTGGCTATGTTGGGAAACATGCTAGAACTGGAGCGTTAAGTGTTTCTCCGTTCCCGATATTGCATAGGAGAGATTCCTTCCTGTTTTTTAAACAGCTGGCTGAAATACTGTGGGTTGTCTCCCAAGCCGATATCCGTAGCGATATCGGCCATTTTCATGTCTGGAAAGCTGGCGAGAAGCTTACGTGCCCTCTCCATGCGAAGCCGATTTAAATAGGAAGAGAATTTTTCTCCGGTAGCGCGGCTGAATTGCTTGCTCAGATAGGTGGCGTTCATGAACAGCACATTATCTGCAATCCATTTTAAGGATAGATTGGAATCCGAAAGATGGCTTTGAACATATGCTATAATCTGGTTTACAAAATCCTTATACTGACCAGCTGTCCCATTCTGATTGACGACAGACACGATCTGACTATGCAGGCGTTCTTTTAAAGAAGATATATCCTGAGCGTTGTAGATAAGATCCGTCATAGCCAAAAAGGAGGGGGAATAGCAGAGAGAACGCTTCTGGCAGACTTGGAATAAGAGTTTTGCTGCCAGAACTTTAGCAAGCTCCAAATCTTGAATTCCGGAAAACAGCCGGGAGAGAAGCCGCTTTCCGCCTTCTTCTGCCAAGTTCTGGCAATCGGTTAGATCGTCAGATAAGAACAGCTGAATCTGTTGGAGCGAGAGGGCCAGATTATAGATTTCCCGTACAGGCTGGCCGTGGGAAAACTGAAGGATTCGGTTATAACGGCTTAGGTTGGATACCATATGAAGCATTGCTGATAAAAAATCTGGATAGTGCTTCATGATGCATTCA
>JAETTS010000605.1 GCA_021769025.1 Enterocloster bolteae | reverse complement strand
GTATGGTGGCCCCGGAGATGCTGGAGCGGAAGACAAAGGAAAAGAAAAGCGTGATGGAAGGCCAGTTGTCGCTGTTTGATTTTGCAGCTGAGGACGACAAGCAGAATTTTCAGATAACCTTTCCCAATGTGGAAGAGTTTAAGAAAGAGGAACTGCTGGCATTTGAGAAGGAGACACTGGGAATCTATATCAGCGGCCACCCTATGGAAGCTTATGAGCAGGTGTGGAAAAATAACATTACAGCCATGAGCACAGACTTTATCATCAATGAGGAGACCGACGAAGCCAGGGTGGCGGACAATGCCAGGGTGACCATCGGAGGGATGGTGACAGGAAAGACCGTAAAAGCCACCCGGACAGGCCAGATGATGGCCTTTCTGACACTGGAGGACTTGACAGGCACGGTGGAGGTTCTTGTATTTCCCAAGGATTATGAAAAGAACCGGGAGGTGCTTGTGGAGGATCAGAAGATGTTTATCCGGGGAAGGGTATCCATCGGTGAGGAACCGGTGGGAAAGTTGGTCTGCGAGCAGATCATCCCCTTTGAGTGCCTGCCCAGGCAGCTGTGGCTGCAATTCGCCGACAAGGAGGCTTATGACCGGTCTGCCGGTAAGGTGATGGAATGTCTGAAAGAATATGAGGGGCCGGACAGTGTTGTGATCTACCTGGCAGCGGAGAGGGCCAGGAAAATCCTTCCGGCTAACTGGAAGGTTGCCTGCGAACAAGGCCTGTTAAAGGAACTGCATCAGGTGCTTGGTGAAAAAAATGTCAAGGTCGTGCAAAAAGGTATTGAAAGTATTGGAAAAATGCATTAAAATATTGACGAAGAAAACTCTTACGCTCAGGAGGTTGGAAGATGGCAAATAAGGTAAAGACAATCGGTGTATTGACTAGCGGTGGAGATGCTCCAGGTATGAATGCTGCCATCCGTGCCGTAGTTCGGTCTGCAATAAACAGGGGCATGAAGGTAAAGGGTATCATGAGAGGCTATGCGGGACTTCTGCAGGAGGAGATTGTGGATATGCAGTCCAGCAGTGTGTCCGATATTATTCATAGAGGCGGTACGATTCTGTATACGGCAAGGTGCATGGAATTTACTACCCTTGAGGGACAGGAAAAGGGAGCTGAGATCTGCAAAAAGCATGGGATAGACGGGATGGTAGTCATCGGAGGAGACGGATCGTTCCGCGGAGCAGGCAAACTGTCGGCTCTGGGAGTCAATACCATTGGCCTGCCGGGAACCATTGACTTGGACATTGCCTGTACAGAGTACACCATCGGGTTTGATACAGCGGTGAACACGGCCATGGAAGCGATCGACAAGGTCCGTGATACATCTACCTCCCATGAGCGGTGCAGCATCATCGAGGTTATGGGACGTCATGCCGGGTATATCGCCCTGTGGTGTGGATTTGCCAACGGCGCGGAGGACATTCTGCTTCCGGAGCGGTATGACGGCGATGAGCAGATCCTGATCAACCATATTATTGAGAACCGGAAGATTGGCAAGAAGCACCATATCATTATCAACGCGGAAGGCATCGGGCATTCCGCTTCCATGGCCAGAAGGATTGAGGCAGCCACAGGGATTGAGACCAGGGCTACCATACTGGGCCACATGCAGCGAGGCGGCATTCCAACTTGTAAAGACAGGGTGTACGCTTCCATCATGGGAGCCAAGGCGGTAG
>JAETTS010000604.1 GCA_021769025.1 Enterocloster bolteae | reverse complement strand
CGGAATGGGGATTTAAAGTGACCCATAACGATTAAATTTGCGCCGGCGCAAGGAAAGGAGGGCATTTTGAAACGGTTGGACAGCACATAGGAGGTGATCCGGAATCTCCCTTTGGGGCGCGGGGTTATGCGTCTTATTTTTATGCCCGGAATGGCGTGAAACTACCAGAAAGGAGAACACGATGACACAGGAACAGTTTGAAGCCCTTGGCATTGAAAAGAGCCTTGCCAAGAAGGCAGCGGAGGAATCCGGCAAGGAGCTGAAGGGCTATGTATCCAAGGAGATTTACGATACAGCGGAGCAGCAGAGAAAACAGCTGGAGATATCGGTAAATGATTACAAGACACAGCTGGAAACACTGAAAACGGCTGCTGGTGACAATGAGACACTGAAAACCCAGATCGCAGACCTTCAGGCACAGAACAAGAAAAAGGATGAAGAGTACCAGGCCCAGTTAAAAGAACTGCAGCTTACCAACGCGATCAAACTTGCAGTCAGTGAATCTGCCCAGGACAGCGACCTTGTAGCAGGACTGATCGACAAAACGAAGCTGATCCTTGGCGATGATGGCAAAGTGACAGGATTGGATGAACAGCTGAAGTCCCTGAAGGAGACGAAGGCTTTTCTTTTTAAAGAGGAAAAACAGGAGACAAATCCCAACCCCGCACCTGGGTTTAAACTTGGCGTACCGCCTGCGCCTTCCAGTGGATCAAACCCGGCTGCAGGGTTTGGCCTAAAGGATGCGGTTTCAGAAGCACTTGGAAAAAATAATTGATAAAGAGAGGTAGAAGAACATGGCAGTAACATTAGCACAGGCAAAATGGAAAACCACAGACAAGCTGTCGCAGGCAGTCATTGATGAATTCCGTAAATCCAGCTTCCTTCTGGACAAAATGGTTTTTGATGACTGCGTATCCCCGGTCGGATCCGGGGCGACCATGACATACGGATACTTCCGGGTGATCACGCCGTCCACTGCAGGTTTCCGTGCAGTGAATTCGGAATATTCGGCAAGTGAAGCGAAAAAACAGAAATACACCACGGACCTGAAGGTATTTGGCGGCGCGTTCGAAATTGACCGTGTAATTGCTGATATGGGCGGAGTCGATGACGAAGTAACATTCCAGATGCAGCAGAAGATCAAATCAGCGTCTGCACTGTTCAATGAAACACTGATCATTGGGGATTCCAGCAAAGATGAAAAGGCATTTGACGGATTGGATGTGGCAGTCAAAGGAAGCTCTACGGAGTACATCCCTTCTGCAGCAATCGACCTTTCCACTTCTGAAAAAGTAGATGCCAATTACAAGGCATTCCTGGACCAGCTGGATGAATTCCTGATGGGCTTGGACGGAAAGCCGGATTTTATCGGAGGCAACCTGAAGCTGATCGCAAAGATCCGTGCATGCGCGAGAAGGGCAGGCATGTACCAGACAACAAAGAATGACTTTGGCCAGCAGATTGAATCCTATGGGGATATCCCGCTGGTGGATTTCGGCGCCAAGAGCGGATCAAACGACCCGATTGTAACGATTGACACAGCAACCGGAACGAAAGGTGAAACTTCCCTGTATGCAGCGAGGATTGCCCTTGACGGGTTCCATGCGGTCTCCCCGAGCGGCGCGCTCCCGGTAAAACAGTGGCTCCCGGAGTTCTCCAAAGCAGGGGCAGTCAAGAAAGGTGAGGTTGAGATGATC
>JAETTS010000603.1 GCA_021769025.1 Enterocloster bolteae | reverse complement strand
GATGGTAATTTATATAGCATTGTACGCCATAATGAATAAGGCAGGAACCACGCTGCCAAAGCTGATATACAATGCCATTTCCCCGTCCCTGACAGCAGCGGACAGTGTTGGTTTTACCATTATCATAACACTGATGGTACATATTTTCTGGTTCTTCGGTATCCATGACGCTGCCCTTTCAGGTGTGCTTGCGCCTATCCGCGACGGCAATTTATCCATAAACGCGGCTGCCCATGCAGCCGGGCAGGCCCTTCCATCCATATTTACCACGCCCTTCTGGGTATATTTTGTGGTGATTGGAGGATGCGGATCCGTGCTGGCATTGACGGCACTGCTGTGTTTTTCAAAATCAAAACAGTTAAAGACCATTGGAAGGCTGGGAATTGTGCCTGCATTTTTCAATATCTCGGAACCTGTTATTTTTGGTCTGCCCCTTATGCTGAATCCGGTATTTTTTGTTCCCTTCCTGCTGACCTCGGTCATCAACGGTACGGCTGCGTATCTGACCATGCAGGTTGGCCTGATTGGAAAGAGCTTTGCCATGCTGTCCTGGCAGATGCCTTCTGTTATCGGAGCATTTTTCTCAACCATGGACTGGAAAGCGCCGCTGCTTATCCTGGTGCTGATTGTGGTTGACGGGCTGGTGTATTTCCCATTCTTTAAGATTTATGAGAAGAATCTGGTTAAGCTGGAGAGCGGGGAAGAGGACATTTAAACTATAAATATAATATCAATCAAAAGAAGGAGGATTTAAAAATATGAAACGAATCGTATTATTGTGCAATGGCGGTTTATCCACCGGAATCCTTGTGAAGAAAATGAAAGCAGCAGCAGAGGCGCAGGACTTTGCATGTGAGATTTCGGCTGCCCCTGTTTCCGACGCGGAAGCAGTTGGAGCTGAGGCCGACCTGATTCTCTTAGGCCCCCAGGTGCGATTCCAGATGGAGACCGTAAAGAAGCAGGTGGCCTGTCCGGTGACAAGCATTGATCCTGTGTCATACGGTACAATGAATGGAGAGAAGGTATTAAATCAGGTTAAGAAAGAATTGGGGGAAGCGTGATGGAGGATATGGAACTGATATGCCTGCAGATTATCAGCAATGCGGGAGAGGCCAGGAGCGAGTCCATGGCTGCCCTGGCCGCTGCCAGAAACAGCAGGTTTGACGAGGCCGGGGAGCATCTGGCGGCTGCCGGGGAGAAGATGAAAGAGGCCCACCATGTACATACCAGACTGATTACTATGGATGCCAGCGGGGAGTTGGATAAAATAGGACTTATCATGATTCACAGCGAGGATATTATGATGGGGGCTGAAATTACATTGGCTCTGGCAAAGGAAATGGTGGAGATGTACAACACACATTGAAAATAACAGCCTGGCGGGTCAGACACATTGCCCGCCAGGCTGTTACCGCTTTATATCTGCTCCGTTAAATCAACAAATCCATAAACTGACGGCAATCCCTGATCTTTGCCAGTTTGTAGATGGTATTGGTCTTAAACAGATTATCAATCATCACATTATAGATGGGAATAATGGTATGGTTCCAGGTTGGCGCCAGGGCAAAAAGAAAGATGATCTTCACATTGTATTCGCCCCAGGGAAGCTTGTTTTTCAGCACACATACACAGACCGCGGTCCGTTTCGCGTTGTTTTCCATGGCATGGGCAAAGGCGAAACCCGGCTCAAAGGCAGTGGGAGCAATGG
>JAETTS010000602.1 GCA_021769025.1 Enterocloster bolteae | reverse complement strand
ACCTTCCCCGCGGTTTCTCTTAACTGCGCCCCCGCAAAGGCGTCCAGAATCTGAAGCTGGTTCTTCTTATACAGGAGCGACTGATGCTCATGCTGTCCATGAATATCAATCAGGATACCGGCGACCTCCTTCAACTTCGCCATGGTAACTGTCTCTCCGTTAATCCTGCTGGCGCTCCTTCCGTCCATCAGACGTCTGCTGAGCACAATCACCCCGTCCTCCGGAAAGATATCCAAATCCTTAAGCTTCTCTAACAATTCCTGATTCTCCGGCACAAAGGTCAGCTCCACTAACCCATACTGGGCGCCCTTCCTTAAGATATCCCTGCTGTATCTTCCTCCCAGGGCAAGATTGACCGAGCCCAGTATAATTGATTTACCGGCCCCTGTCTCGCCGGTCAGTATATTCAGCCCCTGACAAAATTCCACTTCGATTTCATCAATCAGAGCAAGATTCTTCACATGTAAATTCTGCAGCATATATCCTCCTACTATTCAGAAACCTTACGCAAACAGTTCATATTTCATTTCTTACAATACAATTTTACTAATCTTATCCATCACTTTAATCGTATCATCTACGCTCCGT
Source organism: Enterocloster bolteae (assembly GCA_021769025.1). The sequence goes on along the minus strand of JAETTS010000602.1, from coordinate 1,120 downwards.
ATGGCGCACATGATGGTATCATCCCCGGCAATGCACCCTACAATTTCATGAAAATGAATGGCATCCAAAGCCGCGGCCACCGCCATAGCCATACCGGTTCCTGTCTTGATCACCAGAATGTTCTGGGCCATGTCCATAGACACAAAACCGTCCTTGAGGACACGAATATATTTATCGCTGAATGATCTTGAATTCTGGACCACTACATAGCGCTGCTTTCCATTTTCTGCCTGAACCTTAGACAGCCGCAGTTCCCGGATATCCCTGGAAACCGTGGCCTGAGTCACCTGGTAGCCTGCTTTGTTTAAGTAGTCCGCCAGTTCCTCCTGGGTCTCGATCTCATACTTTCCTATCAATTCTACAATCTTGCTGTGCCGCTCAACTTTCACTGTCTATAACCTCACTTTTGCCTTACGTTCCCTGTAGTTTCCATTCCCTCCGGCCCTTTTTCCCATGTTCAGAGCGCTGGTTCTTAAATCCCAGCCAGTTTGCTGCGAAGATTATCCAAAAAGGAAACCGCCCTTAATTTCACCAGAATCGTCTCAGTTTCAGACCGCTCAATCCGCAGTCTGTCCCCCACCTTCAGATGGACAAAGGTATCTCCGTCAAACACAGCAGCCTGCCCCTCCTCTGCATGTCCCAGCACCTCAATCTCGATCCGGTCTTCCGCTGACAGCACGATACTCCTCCCATTCAGCGCATGGGAACAGATAGGTGTAAGGATCGTCATGCTGGCTGTGGGCTCCACAATGGGCCCACCTGCTGACAAGTTATAAGCCGTAGAGCCTGTAGGCGTCGCAACAATCATGCCATCCGCCTGATACTGATGGAGAGCTTCTCCATTGACATAAACCCGCAGCTTCAAAAGCCGCAGCATCTCTCTTCGGGCAATCACCACTTCGTTTAACGCCAGATCTTCCTTTATCACAGTTCCCTGGCGAAGCACTGTACCCTTTAACATCATCCGCCGCTCCAGCCGATACTGATCCCCAATCAGGTCATCCAGAAGCCCTGCCATCTCCTCCTGCCGTCCAACCTGGGTCAAATATCCCAGATTTCCCAGGTTCACTCCCAGCATAGGAATCCTCCGCCCGGCCAGATCCCTGGCCGCCTGAATCAA
>JAETTS010000601.1 GCA_021769025.1 Enterocloster bolteae | reverse complement strand
AGCAGCAGATGCTCTAACCTGGGAGTCATCACCACAGCTCCTGCAGGTGGCTTTTGTCCTTCCAGGGCATGTGCTATACTAGATGGACACGATCATCTTCAATTAAGGAGAGAGATCTCAGGAGATTTGTATGTACAGGTGGTTGAGCGGTGCCTGCTCAATGTGGTAGCCTGCTAGGCATCCACACCGGGTTCTGGTGCCTCCACTGCTCATTGTGCATTCAGGATCATCCTCCAGCATCACTCTATTTCAATTCCAAACAGATCTTTCACTTACTATCGATGATTATATACATTAAGCACATCTCTTGAAATACAGAAGAGACTAGCATCCTTCTACAGGCCAACTTGGCATAATGAATTCTTTTGATAGAAAGCAAGATAATTATCTCAATCTATGCAGCTTAGGGAGGACCTCAAGACCATCCATAGTGAATGCAGACTGCAGCTGTGACCACATGTTTCTTTTCCAGAGCACGTCTGTGCAAGCCCAGAGCTTAGGTGGGACAGTTCATGTTTCACCTTTTACATGGAAATCTGTGATTGTATTGAGAAAGTATATGTTCCACGGGACTCATTTCCAATTTATGGAATTAAACTGACTTACTGAGAGTGGAGGTGACTCAGAGCGATAAAGTGAAGAAGAATAATCCAGTATGTCTGCAAACAGATGCTGTCTCATTAGGGCTTTTCAATGCTCAGCAGCTGGAGAAGCAAGGGAGAGAGAGGCATTGGTGACTCTCAAGCTTAGGTCCTCTAGTCATTATAAGCTGAGCATGACACAAAAAGGGTCATAGGTATCACACTAGAACCTAGTAACTAGATTTAACCAACCTATCACATTAATGCTATGTTTGGTGCTATTTTTTGCCCTCTTAGGACCTGGAAGAGGCTTGGGGTTTTCTAATCCTACTCATAATTTATTATCCTTCCCAACACTATGGGCTTTGTTCTGTTAATGCTAACAGCGGCATCCAATACCTAGGATATTTTCTACTGACATGTGTGACGTGAGACAAAACAGTCCCTGTCATCCCTCACCTGAATAAACTTCCTTAGAGGACAGTGTAGTTGGAGGGTCCTTCTTTCCTCTCCAAGATCGAGAAACATTTCCAGTCTTCAGACAAGTGTGTCAGCCATTGTCCAGTGACTGTCTTGAGATGTCCACATTGTCAGCTGAGTGTCGTCATCCAGCCTGCCCTGTAATTGTTGTAGATGATTAATAGGGTTCCAGCCCTAGGATTTAATTCAGTGCTACAGTACTTGCCAAACATGCTCAAAGCCCTAGCTGCCACCCTAGTCCTGTGTGCTCTAGAGAAAGAAAATAAAGATCCCCATTGTCTATCAAGTTTCTCCTCCAATAGAAGGAGAATCTGCATCGGTCTTTTAAGTAACTCTAAGCCCCAGCTTCCCCACAGCTCCCTCCATCGATTGCACTATTGGTGTATTTTCAGTAATTCTCACTTTATTTTTGGTGTGCAAAGAATATGCACCATGTAAGTAAAGTGTGTGTGTGTGTGTGTGTGTGTGTGTGTGTGTTCATCCATGAACTCACTATAAATTATTATCAAATGACCCAGAAGACCGTGGAGAAACCTGTCGATGTGCATGCAGAATTATGTTACTACCGTTCCATGGCACCTTGCAGGGAACACTGAATTATTGGGCCGCTTTAATAGAGCCTAAAACCAGGCTATGCATGGTTTTCGGT
>JAETTS010000600.1 GCA_021769025.1 Enterocloster bolteae | reverse complement strand
AGAGGGATTAGGAAAATAATCTGCCGGGAAAGGGAGATTACCAGCGCTTTTGTGGGCATACCGATAGCCTGGAAGAAGGAGGCAGTCACCATGGGCAGGCCGTAGATGAAGAAGGCCAGCATATACAGATGAAAGCAATGAACGGCAAACTCGTGGTAAAGGGCGTTGTCCCGGATGAACAGGAAAGCTATAGGGCCGCCCAGAAACTGGAATACCAGGAACCAGGCGGAGGACAGCAAAATGCAGATCAACGCCGCAGTTTTGTAGGTAGTTTTAACCCTGCCGTACTGTTTGGCGCCGTAGTTAAAGCCGTTGATGGGCTGGGTGCCGGAGGAAACGCCTACAAACATAGCGTGGGCGACCTGGTAGACCTTCATCATCATGCCGTAGCAGGAAAGGGCAATGTCGCTGCCGTATACCGTCATAGCGCCGTATTTGCGCATCAGGTTATTCATCACAATCTGGGTGAGGGCAGTAGCCAGCTGGGTCATAAAGCTGGGGAAGCCCAGGGCGAATATTCCCTTGCTGGTGGAAAAACTGGGCTTCAGGTTTTCCTTACGGTATATAACATTTTTGAACCGAGGAATATACATCAGGCTGATGATGCCGGATACGATCTGACCTAAAATGGTGGCGATGGCCGCGCCCACAACCCCCATGTGCAGCCCAAAGATAAAAATGGGGTCCAGCACAAGGTTGACAGCCGCGCCCAGCATCATACATGTCATCATATATTGGGGGTTGCCGTCCGCCCGGATGATGGCGGTAAAGGCCACGTTGCACATCATAAAGGGAAGTCCAAGCACAATAATGCGGGAGTAGCTTATGGATGCCTCCAGAGTGGTGGGGGAGGCGCCGAAGAGAAGCACCAGCGGTTGCAGAAAGAGCAGGCTGAAAAAGACAATCAGCAGGCCGGAACCAAAGAGCAGGGTAATAGCGTTGCCGAAGGCTTTGTTGGCTTCCTCCTGATGGCCCTTGCCCAGAAACAGGCTGATATTGGCGGAGCAGCCATCCCCAATCAACAGAGCCAACGCCATGCAGATGGTAGTGAAGGGAAAAGCGATGTTGGTGGCTGCAATGCCGGTGACTCCTACCCCCTGTCCCACAAAGACCTGGTCCACACTGTTGTAGAGATAGTTGACCAGCAGAGTCATAATAGTAGGGACGGAGAATTTCAGCAGCAGCCTGCTGATTTTTTCCGTAGCAAGGGGATTGGCGGAAACGGTGGAAGTATTTTGCATAAAGATGCCTCCTTTAATAAGGTGGGATGAGCAGTCAACAAAAAAAGCACCATGCAAATGGTGCTTTGAGAAGGAGAAAGAGCATCCATTTGTTATCCAGGATTTTCTTCTCCCATCCAGACTTTACTGTCGGCTCCGTCATCAACGGATTCTGCATAGCGCTTGCGGGCTTTTACCGCCGGTAGAACAAGGTTCATTTCCGAAGAATTTTTATTTGACAACAGTTTAACACTTCCCTGGAGATTTGTCAATCCCTGGGAAAGCGAAAATCAGTCGCAGAAAGGGTGGAAGAGGCGCAGAAAATTTTTTGGCAAAATCTTCACAAAACCCCTTGACTGTATACCGGCTATACAGAATAAGATAAAACCATCAAGATAAAGCAATGCCGTTTCCGGGCGGGGGATTCCCTCAAAAAACCCGGATGGCTCATTGACATAAGGAGGAGTTTTATCATGGCAGTGAAAAGAAAAG
>JAETTS010000599.1 GCA_021769025.1 Enterocloster bolteae | reverse complement strand
GATCTGTAACTTTTCCTCCATATATTGAAACAGACCGGACCGAATTCCTACAATATACAGAAACGCAAGGAGCATCATCCCGGCAGCAGCGCAGGAAGCTGTCTGTCTGGCCGCCTTATCCGGCATCCCCTTAAGAATCACAGCCACCAGAATTCCCAATATCACAGCTGGAACTGCAATTCTTTTTAATCCAACCAGAAACAACGCTGTGACAAGAACCAGCCATATAAGCCAGCGGGGGCTCTCTTTTCGGTTCACAAACAGGTAGATGAGAAACGGTCCCAACGCAAAGGTTAAGTCATGAATCTCAAGCCTCTGCATGAGAGGGCCGGTTTCTCCACTGAAGGTAGTCAAAAGTACATAGAACTCCCGCAGGAACTCACCCAGCCCGCCGTCCCTGATCACCATAAAAACCAGCAAAATGTTGGCAGCACACATAGCCCCCAGACAGTACCAGATTCCTTTGCTTCCAAACAAATACAGGGTTGCGCCAGCCACACACACTGCCATCAATTGGGGAAGGATCATGCCAATTCCGTTTATAATCGCAATGCCATCTGCTTTGGAGCCGACCCAAATCACAGCCGAGAAGAAAAAGGGCACCAGATAAGGGAACATCTGGGTCAGCATATGACGTGCCAAAACCAGGATACGGCCTATCCGCACCGTCGCCGTCACATTCACCACTGCCAAAAACAGAATCGCCAGGGCGCATGGATTTTTCAAGCTGAATTCCACGCCTCCCACGAAAAAGTAGGTGTCCTGCAAAAAGAACATAGCGGTTGCCAGCACCATATATATGAGTGTAACCATATAGGAGACCTCCCTTGTCAGCTCTTCTTCTCCTCAGTCAGGGTTCCTAAGCGTTTCATGGCGATGGATAAAAGCTGACGGATATAACGGCACTGTTCCTCCCCTGCACAGGCAAAGCTGCTTAACAACTGAATTTGATATTCCTTCTCCTTCGATTTCTGCTCCAGAAGTACCTGGATCTGGAATAAGCCTGCGGTTATCTCTTCCTTCTTTAAAGACTCAGCAAAGATCAGATACTGTCCTGCCCCATTGTTGCCCATAAACAGCCGATCCGAAGGGGTGAAGACCGTGGTGATGATTTCCACAACCTCTTTTATCATCCGGTCACCTGCCTCCCTGCCAAGCCGGGCGTTTTCTGTCTGCAAGTTGGCAATCCGGAATGCCACACAGGCAAATGACTCCTGAATCGGACGTTTCTCCCGGGAGGCAATAAACTGATCACACTTTGCCCGGTTGGGAAGGCCGTCTACCTTGTTGGTAAAGGCATAATATTCGATAAAATCCTCAATCCTTCCAAAAATCGCCGCTCCGGCACACCCCAGCGCACCGAAGATGACCACAATCAGCACCGTGAAAATAAGTATGGGAAACCGTTCCGTGACTCTTACACTGGAGAGCATCACAATATTCCTGGCTCCCAGATATGCATTGTACTCATCGTTAGTCTCATAATAGATGGCCTGTAACCCATTGATCTTCTCTGCCAGCTGCCGGATCTCTTCCTGGATTCTCTCCTGATCCTCTTTGGAAGAGCTGGCAGGTGCGCCGGCGAACACACTGATCACATAGTCGTTGTATTCCCTGTCAATGAGATTATGCTCATAGAGCGTCCGGTCCTCAATGTATTTCATCAACAGCCGGTCATACTCTGCTGTTCGGTCCACAGGCATCCAGTTCCCAT
>JAETTS010000598.1 GCA_021769025.1 Enterocloster bolteae | reverse complement strand
AAAGAAGTCAAAAAAGGGCCTGATCATCCTGGCGGTGATCCTGGCAACTGCAGCTGCAGCATTGTCAGTGAACATCCGCCAGGTGACTGTTTCAGGAAACAGCCGGTACACAGGAAAAGAGATTGTGGATCTGATCTTCCAAAAAAGCATTGATTGGAATTCGGCCTACTGTTACGCGAAAGAGCGTCTGGGCAAGGAGCACCAGCAGATTCCATTTGTGGAGGATTACAAGGTGATTTTCCACGGACCGTTTGAGTTGGAGATCATTGTCCATGAGAAGACAGTGGTGGGCTATGTATCCTATATGAGCAGCTACATGTATTTTGATAAAGATGGAATTGTGGTGGAAAGCACCAATGAGGCCCTGGAGGGGATTCCACGGATTGATGGGTTACATTACGGACATATTGTCCTGCATCAGCCCCTTCCAGTCCAGAGCCATGAGATTTTTGAAGATATCTTAAAGCTGACGCAGGTGCTGGAAACTTATGGGTTAAAAGCGGACAGGATACAGTATGACGCAAGTGGAGCAGCAACCCTTTTTATGCAGGAATTGGAGGTTTTTCTGGGAGATAGTTCAGATATTAATGGAAAAGTAGCTGAATTATCAGATATGATGCCGCAACTAGCCGGAAATAGCGGAATATTATACCTGAATACCTATGATCCGGTGAACAGACAGACCATGTATACATTTAAAAAGAAGTCCCAAAATAATTAAAAAAGTGGTTGATATTTTGTGGGAAATAAAATATAGTATTAGGTAGGTTATAGTTTATACATAAACAGATAGAAAAGAGAGTAAGCGGTTACATATCCGGGGGGACATGGCCGAAATGAAGGAGGAATTTTCTTGTTAGAGATTAAGATAAATGAAGCTGAAAATGCTGCCAGAATCATAGTTGTAGGGGTAGGCGGAGCCGGCAACAATGCCGTAAACCGCATGATCGATGAGAATATTGCCGGAGTGGAGTTTATCGGTATCAATACGGACAAGCAGGCCCTGCAGTTTTGTAAAGCGCCTACGGCTATGCAGATCGGCGAGAAGCTGACCAAAGGGCTTGGAGCCGGGGCCAGGCCGGAGATCGGCGAGAAGGCAGCAGAAGAGAGTTCCGAAGAATTGGCACAGGCTATGAGAGGCGCGGATATGGTGTTTGTAACCTGTGGTATGGGAGGCGGTACCGGGACAGGAGCGGCTCCGGTGGTAGCCCAGATCGCCAAGGATATGGGGATCTTGACTGTAGGAGTTGTGACCAAGCCGTTTCGCTTTGAGGCCAGGACCCGTATGACCAATGCCCTCCAGGGAATTGAACGCTTAAAGGAGAATGTGGACACGCTGATTGTCATTCCCAATGACAAGCTGCTTGAGATTGTGGATCGTCGGACAACCATGCCAGATGCCTTAAAGAAAGCAGATGAGGTTCTTCAGCAGGCAGTTCAGGGAATTACGGATCTGATCAATGTTCCAGGGCTTATTAACCTGGATTTTGCCGATGTACAGACCGTCATGACAGACAAGGGAATCGCCCACATTGGTATCGGCAAGGCCAAAGGGGATGAGAAGGCGGTGGAGGCTGTAAAGCAGGCGGTGTCCAGCCCGCTTTTGGAGACCACTATCGAGGGGGCATCCCATGTGATCATCAATATTTCCGGGGATATCAGCCTGATTGAGGCCAATGAGGCGGCCAGTTTTGTCCAGGAGATGGCAGGGGATA
>JAETTS010000004.1 GCA_021769025.1 Enterocloster bolteae | reverse complement strand
AACGCCCCAAAATCAATGACATTCCTGACCGTTCCTTTTAAGATCATTCCAGGAGTTAAATCCTTCATCTCCATAACATCGGTCCTGAGAATCGGCTTTGGCATCTCATCTCTGGGATCCCTGGCCGGTTTCTCCAATTCTTTGACAATATCCTGAAGCGTAATCTCGCCGATATCCAATTCCTGTGCCGTCTTTTTATAGTCCACAATCTTTTTACTGATTCCTTTTATTCCGCCGGATGCAAGTTCCTCCGGATGATACCCCAGCTTCTTTAAAAGATTTCCTGCAGCTTCATAACTTTCCGGATGAACACTGGTTCCATCCAGAGGATTTTCCCCACCCTGAATCCGCATAAATCCGGCACACTGTTCGTAGGCCTTTGGCCCTAGCTTGGCCACCTTTAAGAGTTGTTTCCGGCTGTGAAATGCTCCATGCTCCTCCCGATACGCCACAATATTCTTAGCCAGGGCTTTGCTGATTCCGGAGACATACTCCAGAAGCGGAGCAGAAGCCGTATTCAAGTCAACACCGACTTTATTGACACAGTCTTCCACAACTCCCTGCAGCGCTTCTCCCAGATGCTTCTGGTTCATATCATGCTGATACTGCCCTACGCCGATGGACTTAGGATCGATCTTTACCAGTTCAGCCAGAGGATCTTGAAGTCTCCGGGCAATCGAAGTAGCGCTTCTCTGTCCTACATCAAACTGAGGAAATTCTTCCGTTGCCAGTTTGCTGGCCGAGTAGACCGAGGCCCCTGCCTCATTGACGATCACATATTGGACTGGTTCCGGTATCTCCTTCAACAGTTCCACAATCACCTGCTCTGACTCTCTGGAAGCAGTGCCGTTGCCTACGGATATCAGGGATATACCATACTTTTTAATCAGCTCTTTTAAGACTGTCTTGGCTTCCTCCACCTTGTTCTGAGGAGCAGTCGGATAGATCACCACTGTATCCATGACTTTTCCCGTCTCATCAACCACTGCCAGCTTGCATCCGGTTCGAAATGCGGGATCCCAGCCCAGAACTACTTTTCCCACAATAGGCGGCTGCATCAAAAGCTGTTCCAGATTCTTGCCGAATACCTTAATGGCCCCGTCTTCCGCTCTCTCCGTCATATCGTTTCGGATCTCCCGCTCAATGGCCGGGGCAATAAGACGGCTGTAGCTGTCTGCCACCACCTCCCGGAGGACAGGTGTAGTATGTGGATTATCCTTTCCGATGACTTTTTTCTCCAGATAGCGAAGAATTTGCTCTACAGGGGCAATAATCTTCACCGTCAGAATCTTCTCTGCTTCCCCCCGATTCAGCGCCAACACCCTGTGGCCAGCCGTCTTCTTGATGCTCTCCTCATACTGGTAATACATTTCATATACAGATTCCGCCTTCTCATCCTTTGCCGTCGACTGAATGGTCCCCTGGTTCATGGTAATATTGCGGATATAGGTCCGGTAATCGGCCTCATCCGATATCCGCTCCGCAAGAATATCTTTTGCCCCGGCAATGGCCTCCTGGGCCGTGAAGACTCCTTTTCCTTCCGATATGTACTCCTGGGCCAGAACCTCCACCGGTTCTCTGGTTATCTGTAACATAATGGTATCCGCCAGAGGTGCCAGCCCCTTCTCCTGGGCGATAGTAGCCCTGGTCCTTCTCTTAGGCCGGTACGGGCGGTACAAATCCTCCACAGCCACAAGTGTATCCGCCTCCTGAATCTGCGCCTTAAGTTCCGGTGTCAGTTTTCCCTGCTCTTCAATGGAGGCAATCACCTGCTCCTTCTTCTCTGTCAGATTCCGCAGATACCTAAGCCTCTCATCCAGATTCCGCAGCACCTCATCATCCAGAGAGCCGGTGGCCTCTTTCCGGTATCTGGCAATAAACGGAATCGTATTGCCTTCATCTATCAACTTCACAGCCGCCTCCACCTGATGACGGCCAATCTTCAACTCTTCCTTAAGTACATTTATAATATCCATCTCTGTCTCCTAATCTGTCCATAAAATAATAGCCTTATTATAATATTCTTTATAAGAATCCGTCAATATGGGAATAAATCTTTAACAGTTATGATTGTATTTGTGGTATAATCTCGACAGAGATTATACCAGCGCTGATTTGCCGTCCGACGAAGACGGACAATTTCCTTGGCAAATCATGTGCATCCCCCCGGAGGGAGCATGTCCGGAGGACATGGTATAATCTCGACAGAGATTATACCAGCGTTTATTTGCCGTCCCACCAGAGGAAGGAGGATTTTCATGTCACAACTTTTGAAAAAAACAGCATGGCCCATGGCCGTCCCTGCCCCTTACTCGTTTTTTCATATTGCCTTCTCCCTTACAGGAATCCTTTTGGCTGCTTTTGTCGCTGTCTGCCTGGCTGGCAGATGCAGGCATAACCCAACCAAATCTGCCTCTGTCATAGCTGCCTGCGGCATCATTCTGGCTTTGGGGGAGACCTACAAGCAACTGTTTCTATATATTGTGGTCAATCAGGGGGTGTTTGACTGGTGGTATTTTCCCTTTCAGCTTTGCAGCACCCCCATGTACTTGTGCCTGGCCCTTCCTGCTGTGAAGGGTTTTCCATCTGTCCAACAGACGATCTGCACATACCTGCAGGATTTCAGCCTTCTGGGAGGTGTCATGGCGCTTCTGGAGCCATCTGGCCTTCTCCATCCCTACTGGGTTTTGACTCTCCACGGGCTGATATGGCATATCCTCCTGATCTTTTTAGGCCTGTTCTGCTGCCTATCCGGCATAAGCGGGCACGGAAAAAGGGAATATGTAAAAACACTGATCCTCTTGGGCTCCTTCTGCCTCATCGCCTTTAGCATCAATATCATCACCAAAGGAAAGGCCGATATGTTTTACATTTCCCCTTATTATCCGGTAACACAAGTATTCTTCAACCAGATATCCCTGGACTACGGAACTCTGGCAGGCATCCTTATGTATCTGGCTGCCATCTGCCTAGGCGGCTTCCTTCTTCACCTGTCCATGGACTTTTTGACAAACCATTCTTTTGGCTGTCACGGCCGGAAGCTATAATATACCTTTCCGCTCTCCAGCCCACCGCGATACTGTGCCAATTCACTGACTGTCACCAGCTGATATCCCTGCTCCACCAGAGCCGGGATGATCTGAACGGCAGCATTTCCAGTGGCACCATACAACTCATGCATCAATACAATATCTCCGTCCCGTATGGCACCAAGTACTGCACTTACTGTGTTTGCAGTATTTTTTGTCTTCCAGTCTAATGTGTCAATGCTCCACATGATCATAGGTGCGTTCACATTAGCCAGAACCGTTGCATTCTTGTTGCCTCCCGGAAGTCTGACCGTCGCCGGCGCAACTCCTGCCGTTGCCTGAATGGCTTCGCTGCCTTTCTGAATCTGGCTCTGAATCTCTGCTGCTCCCAACTTCTGAAGATACTTATGACTGTACGTATGATTGCCGATCTCATGGCCTTCCGCCACCATCCGCTGCATCTCTTCTCTGTAAGCCCCGCAACGGTTTCCTACTACGTAAAAAGTAGCCTTTCCTCCGTACTGGGCTAAGCAATCCATAATCTGGTTCCCAACAGGTGCAAAAGGCCCGTCGTCAAAAGTCAATGCCACCATAGGCCTTGAAGGATCAATCACCCGTCCCGCTGTCTCAGAAACCGTTCCTTCTGCCGGCATACTATCTGTCCCACTTCCTTCTGCCGGCATTCCTTCCGTTCCAGTTCCCTGTTCCGGCATTCCTTCTGTTCCGGCTCCCTGTTCCGGCATTCCTTCCGTTCCGGCTCCTTGTTCCGGCACTCCTTCCGTTCCGGTCTCTTCCGCCGGTATCCCCTCCGCAGACGTTCCATTTTCGGTTCCTTCCGCCTTAGGTGCTCCCTCATATGGCAATCTGCCTTCCTTCGCGCCATATGTAATATAATGCTGATAAAACACTTCCGGAGATGCATCTGCCGGAAATGCCGCATTCACGTCCGGATTCTGCTGCCGATACCATTCCGCATCAAACATTGCGCCATCAGTCATAAGCTGCGGAGCTGCCCACGCCGAAAAACTGCTCCCCAAAAGCATAGCAGCCACCACGGCCATAATCTTCTTTTTCTTCATAGTATCTCCCTTCTTTTGTTCAAGCCTTCCAAAAACCACTTGCTTCTACTCCCACTCCACAGCCCGCCACAGACGTTTCGCAGCCACAGACGCCAGAGCGCACAAGACAAGATCTTCCGCCACAGTGATGAGAAAGCAGTTGACAATCACTACCTTCCATGTCACTGGCATGGAGATCACGTAATTACTGATTACATAAAAATATATTACTCCACAAAAATAGTATGCCATCATTCCCCAGAATGCGGCAAACAGATTCCTCCTCACGCCACCTTTCTTTCCATCACGGAGCCTTCCTGTAACCAAGGCTGCAAAAATAAATCCCAGAAGGAATCCAAAGGTGGGGCGTATCAGGTAGGCCAGGCCTCCCCCTGCTGCAAAAACAGGAATCCCCAAAAGCCCTACCAACAGGTAAATTGCCACGCTTAAGGCTGCTCTCCTGCTTCCCAGAACAAAACCTGCCAGCAACACAAAGAAAAGCTGCATCGTAAAATGCATGGGAAACGGCTGGATTGGTATACTGATTTTAATAAAAGCGCCCACTCCGGTCAGTGCAGCAAATAATCCACAAAGCGCCATATCTTTTGCCGTCAGTTTCTTCATTCCTCTCCTTAACTCCGGCATCAGACAACCTCACCGTCCGATCCACGGCATCCTACCATTCTTTCTTAATCTCCTGTACAGAAACACCATATCTGTTTAAAAATTCTTCCATATCTTTATCTGTTCGGATAACCATCACTTCCTTGAATTTGCCGGTATGGATATCTTTAAATCCAGCCACCCGTTCCCCGGTACATATACTGGAACGGATCACCGGACTCTGGCTCTCTTTATCATAAGCCCCTGTCACTTTCTTCCTGCCAAACATATCACTCCCCCTGCTCATATCTGTCGGTACGACATTATGGCAATTCCAGCTGGACAAAAAGCCGGAATTTCACAATGCAACACTCAAATTGTACTTCAATTTTTCTGCTATTTCAAGTACTTTCTCCCCCTTCCACACTCATGCCCGCTCCCAGTGCTATGTTCACAGATGTCCATTTTCTCCCTGTCGGTACAGAGCCCCATCAAACAAAAAGCAGGACTCCCTCTTCAGGGAATCCCGCCTTTTCACAATCTATTTTCCTTTCAGCGACCGTCACCGCCTCATCTCATCCAATTTGGGAACACGCCTCTGTTATGCTGTGAGAATCTCCTCCAGTGCTCCATATAGATCCCTGTCAATTCCCATAGCATGCAGCTGTGCCAACTGCACTGGAACCCGTTTTCCTTTCTGAACCAAACGGTAAATGGCATCCTTCCATTCAAAGCCAATCTCCGCCTGATTGAGGAACTGAAAAATCCGTTCCTCTACTTGGTTATCTCTGGTCCTGCTCTTACTGTTTACAGAAATCTCCAGACAGCCTGTGATATCCACATCCTTAACCGTCACTTCCACAGCCTGAGTCTCCTTCTTGTACGCAACTGCTACCTGATCCTCAGTCTTAAGCTGTCCGTCAAGCTTCACCTCCACCTGTCCGGCAGCCTCTTGGGAAAATCCTGTAAGTTCCACTTGATACGTTCTTTTTTCCGGAATCAGAGAAACCTCTCCTTTTGCTGGATGAATAACGAATACATCCGTCTCCCCTTCCGTATATGTCATATGCGTCTTTACACAGATATCTTCCTTATATCCGCAGGTCTCATTGTCATCCTCATAGAGAACAAAACTGCCATTCGCTCCTGCAAAAACCCGGATCCACAGAGAGCTTGGATTGCTTACCGCTGAAGAAGCAGAGATTTCCTTGGTAAACGGCACGATTCCCCCTGCCTTTGCCAGTACCGGAATACTGCTTAAATCCCGGTACATATCCATTTTTCTGCCTCCCTCATACATCATGCCAGTATAGATGTCATACCAGATCCCCTCCGGAAGCCAGACCTTTGTGCAGCTTACGTTCAAACCGGAAATCCTGGGAGATGTCACAGGCGCTGCGATCATCTCACTTCCAAAATAGTACTGATTGGGAACCGTGTAAGCTTCTCTCTCTTCCGGATTCTCATAATACATGGGACAGACAACCGGCAGATCTTCTTTATAATTCCGGTAATTCATGGAATAAAGATAGGGGATCATTCGGTGCCGCTCCCTCAAAGCCTCTCCCATAGCCTGCCTGGTCTCCTGCTTAAACCTCCAGGGCTCCTTTCCATTAAATTCACTCTTGGAGCTGTGAAGCCTTAAAATAGGAGAATAGACACCAAGCTGAGTCCACCTTGCAGTCAGTTCATCATTTTTATATCCCTGCATATGGCCGCCGATATCATGGCTCCACCAGCCATATCCGATGTTGGAAGCATTGGCTGTAAAATACGGCTGAAAGTCCAAGGATTCCCAATTAATGATCGTATCTCCCGAAAATCCAATCGGATACCGGTGGCTTCCCGGCCCTGCATATCGCGAGAAGGTCATGGGCCGCTTTCCATCTCTCCCATTGTCCAGGAAGTGGTAGTGATTCATGATCCACAGAGGATCCAGGCCTTCCACCTTGCAACTGCTTCCCTGCTGCCAGTCAATCCACCAAAAATCCACGCCTTCTTTCTCCATGGGATGATGAAGGTATGTAAAATAAGCTTCCATAAAATCTGGGTTGGCCGGGTCACAGTTGACAGGATCTCCCTTTGAAGTATCCACTCCCAGATGCTTTGCTATATCCTCATACATCTCCTCATAGGCCCGGACTCCATCTGCCGGATGTACATTCAGAGTTACCCTCATTCCTCTATCATGAAGTTTCTTTAGAAACCGGGCCGGATCTGGGAAAAATTCCCGGTTCCAGGTATATCCGGTCCAGCTGCTTCCATATTTAGGATCAATATCCACCAAATGCCAATCTGTGTCAATGACTGCCACTGTAAGGGGGATATTTTCCTTATCAAACTGATCCATCAGCTCCAGATAAGATTCTTCTGTATAAGAGTAAAAGCGGCTCCACCAGTTGCCCAGAGCATAACGGGGAATCATAGGCGTTTTTCCACACAGATAGTAAAAATCCTTCAGTGCTTCCTTATAATCATGGCCGTATCCAAAGAAATAAAGATCCTGGACTCCCTCCTTCCGGGGCTGTATCCATCCATCCTCAAGCAATATCTGAGACCGGCTGTCATCAATGACCGAATACCCAAAAAAAGATTGAATGCCATGTTCCAAATCGATGGCCCCATCCGCCTCATCCAGCGTCCTGGCCGTCCCCTTCAAATCGCGGATTTCCTCTCCATAGCGCCATATGCTGTGGTAAGGGCTTATATTGCCCTTTACCTGGATGCTAAGGCCGTTTTTAGAAAATTCCTTTTCATTATACATTAAGTGGACACGGGAAGTATGAATCTCGATTCCGTCCTCAGTGGGCACCACCCGGTACTCTGTCTTCGGAAAATCCCGATACAGAACCGTCTGAGTTCCCCTGTCTTCAAACACCCCGTCCTGGCTGTACTCCAGCCGAACCAGCCCCTCCGTCAGCATGGTAATCCTGTATTTTTGTCCTTTAACCTGGTTCTCCTCCTGCGCCTGAGGCCCCATGGCAATCCTGTAAATGTCCTTCATATCCTTGATTCTCTCCTTAAATTTAAGTCAATATAGCCGCCGTGTCTGTCCATACCGCCGTCAAGTCCCAGCCCATCCAGCACCTGCAGACAGCCCGAAACCGCCGT
This sequence comes from Enterocloster bolteae, assembly GCA_021769025.1. The sequence continues at coordinate 17,183 of JAETTS010000004.1, read as the reverse complement.
CCTATGTCATCCTTTCACAGCCGCCGATGCCACACCTGCGATAAACTGCTTCTGGAAGATAATGTAGATTAACAATACCGGAATAATCGAGATGGCCGTAGCCGCAAACAATGCGCCGTAATCCGTGGAATACTGGCCGCTGAACATCTTAAGCCCCACTGCCAAAAGCTGTTTTTCCTTGGTACTGATAATCAGGTAAGGCCACAGATAATCCTCCCAGGCCCACAAAAACTGGAAGATGGCAATACTGGAAATTCCGTTTTTCGCCATGGGGAAGATAATCCGGTGGAAAATAAAAAACTCATTGGCTCCGTCAATCCTGGCTGCCTCCAGAATCTCATCCGGCAGGGTGGCAATATGCTGTTTCATGTTAAAGATACCAAACCCGCTGAACATAGCCGGAATAATCAGGGCCTTATAGCTGTCCAGCCATCCGAACTTCTGAATCATGGAGTACTTGGGGATAATGGTAACACACCACGGAATCATCATGGTGCTGAGCACGAAGCCAAACAAAAGCTCCCTGCCTTTAAACTTATATTTGCTTAACACAAAGCCGCAGATGGTACTAGTATAAATCACAGCCAGAGTAATTACAATGGTAACCAGCAAGCTGTTTGCAAAGAACCGCATGAAGTTAAACCGGGCGTTCATGTTGATGTAGTTCTCCACAGTAAATACCTGGGGTAAAAGGTGCTGCTCCAGAGCCATGATCTCCTTATTCACCTTAAAGGAAGAAAACAGCATCCAGACAAAAGGATATACGGTGATGATTCCCAGTAAAAGCAGTATCACATTCAATGTTATGGTATATACTTTCCTTCTCATAGCGCCCTCCTATTCTTCGGTTCCGGAAACCCGGAAGGATAACCAGGTAAATCCAGCCGTAATCACAAACAATACAAAGGACAATGCCGACGCATATCCAAAATTATACTTCACAAAAGCCTCATCATAGATAATGTAGGAAGACAGGTAAGTGGCCGTTCCCGGTCCGCCCTCCGTCATAATCAGGATCTGTACATATGCCTGAATGTAAGAAATGATGGACGTAATGGTGACGAACAACGTCATTGGCTTTAACAGCGGAAACGTAATGTAACGGAAATTCTGCCAGGCGTTGGCCCCATCCACCTTGGCTGCCTCCAGGGCATCTGCCGGAAGGGAGAAAAGACCTGCCATAAACATAACCACCGCATAACCGAAATCCTTCCAGATGGTCATGATAATCACTGCTGCCAGAGCCGTCTTGGGATTCATCAGCCAGTTGACATCCAATCCCAGAAGCTGGTTGATGGTACCGATCTGGGGATTGTACATAAACTTCCACACGAATGCAACCGCCACCATAGGCGTTACCACCGGCATGTAAAAAACGGAACGGAAAAAGCTTTTGAAATTCACAAGGGCGGAATGGATGGCGTAGGCAATCGCCAAGCCCAGCCCCACGCGGAATATAATAACCACCACCGAGAAGATCACCGTGTTCCACAGAGAAGTCCAGAACAGGGGACTCATGATAACTTCCTTGTAATTGTCTATACCAAGGAAACGGTAGGTTCCGCTGAGAGGATTCCACTCATGAAAGCTTCCTGCAAATGCAATGCCGATAGGAATGATTAAAAAGATACCAAAAAATAGAATCATACCGATAACAACAATATTGCGCAGAATAATTTCGCTTTTGCTCTGCAAAGGATGCGATTTTGTAAACATATTTCGTTCCCCCTTTTTATTCAGATGGATTCCCGGAGACTTCCACGCAGGCACCGCTATTTTGTCGCTGTCAGCAAGGCTGCCTTTCTGCTTTGCTGCTGCCAGCAAGGCTTCTTTTCCTTTACCGCCAGGGCCAACCATCCCCATGCCAGCATGAAGTCTCTTTAAGAATCCCCATTTATATCTGATCCCCAATTACTTGGCGTACTTATACAAATGCTCTACAGACTGGAATGTGCTGCTCTTCATATCGCGGATAATATTTTCCTGAGCCGCATTTAATGCAGTGTCAATATCCACACCGTTGAAGAAGATATCCTGTCCTGCTGTCTTTAAGGAAGTCTCTACCGTGGAAGGCATAGGACCTGGCCAGATGTAGTGGTCAATGTGCTCTGCCAGTACGCTTAAGGACGGGTTCTGCATAATCTCCTGGCTGTCTGCCAGAGATTTCTTAGCCGGGAAAGTACTCATAGCCAGGTTAAACGCGATCTGCGCCTCGTCATTGGCCAGGAAGTATTTTACAAAGTCCTGAGCCACGGCCTGCTGGTCAGCTGCTGCATTCTTGTTGATACCAAAGGTAGACTCGCCGTTGTAGCGGTTGTATGCATAAGGATTGCCGTCAAAAGTAGGAATCTCAAATACGCCGAAGTTGATATCCGTCCATGTGGTATTCAGAGTATTGTAGTAATGCCCCCACTGGATAACCATGGCAGACTGTCCCTGTCCAAAGCTGTCGGAACCTTTCTCTCCAAAGTTCTCGGAGCCCACGCCGTCCACTTTATACATATCCACCAGCATCTGCATCACCTGCTTCATGGCATCGCATGTCACATTGGGGGTTCTGCCATCTTCCAGGAACAGATTCTCGCCCAGCTGGTAATTCAGTCCCAGAAGGTAATTCTGATGGAAGTCATCATTGAAATTCAGTCCTGCCTGAATCAGTTTATCCCCTTCCTTGATGGTCAGCTTCTTGGCCACTTCCCGCATCTCATCCCATGTCTTAGGGATATCGGCTTCTGTAAGCCCTGCTGCCTCCCACATATCCTTGTTGTAGTATACGGAACCAGTCATCATACCATAGTCAATGTAGTAAACCTTTCCGTCAATCACATGGGCTTCCACACCGGTAAAGTCTGCTTCCAGATCCTCAAGAGGAATCTCCAGAGGAGCCATGTAGTTGATCAGGTTCTCGTGGTAGCTGTTATGTACATTGAAAAGCGCCGGCCCGTTGCTGCCGTCCAGTGCCAGAGGAAGTTTGGTCCAGTAATCCTCCCATGGATTATTCACCAGCTTGATGCTTACATTGGGATGAATGGCACAGTAGCCATCGATCACCTGCTGGAACAGCTCATCGCTTCCCCACTCCCACAGTTCAATGCTAATGTCTTTGCCGTCATTGATGGCCACAGCCGGATCATACTTGATGGTATCGCCAAATGGTTCTGTAGGCACATTGGCAGCCCCCCCATTTCCTCCTTGGCCGCCACCCTGGCTCTGGGAACCGCATCCCGTGAGAGCAGCTGCCATAACTGCCGCAGCCGACATAACCGCCATTAATCTTCTTTTCATCATCACGTTTTCCTCCTGGTTATAAAAATTTTGTTTTAAATTTTGACCTTCCCTTAAATCTTCTTATTCACCTAAAATCAATTCTAACATTGATTTCCTTATCTGGCTTAATACTTTGTTCTTAACTTAAGGTTCTGTCCTTATCTTAAGCCTTATTCTTATGTAAGAAGTTTGTTCTTAAAGTTCTTACTTTGTTCTTAAATCGAAACCTTGCTCTTTACCTAAAGTTTCGTTCTTAACCTTAAAACCCTTATTTAAACATTTGAACACGAACTCTATTTACGTTTTTGGTTTAGCGCTAAATCTATTAATAAACTAACATATTTTAGAATAACCGTCAATACATTTCTTTTATTTTTACGTTTTTAACAATTTTTCATCATTTTTTTATGCATATTGTACATTTTCCTTTTCTTCTATCTCCTTGATTTTTTTATCATCCTACGGTATAATAGCTTTAAATCCAAATTTACGAAATCTCATACCAGGTTTATATTATATTTTAAACTTATCTTCCAAAGTTTATACTTATACTAATTTCACTAGATTTCGTTTATAAACTTTATCCGGCACCCTTTGACACAACACAGGACATTCGATTCACAGAAAGGATTTTGAAAAGATTATGGAAAAATTGACATTAAAAGATATAGCAGACAGAGCCGGTGTCAGTATGATGACCGTTTCCAATGTAATCAATGGCAAAAGCAGCCGTGTCTCCGCACAGACAGCGGAAAAGATTAATGACATCATCAAAGAATCCGGCTATGTCCCTAATTTAACAGCCCGCAGCTTGACAAAAAAGTCTTCTGCCATTGTAGGCGTTATTATATCCGTAGACGATCAGAATGAAAATTATCTGGAAAACCCTTATGTCAGCACAATGATTGGAATCATTGAAAAAGAATTAAGCAGGCGGGGATTTTATATGATGGTTCGCTCTGTAACCAAAGAAAAAGATGTGGCCCAATTCCTTCAGAACTGGAATGTAGATGGAATCATGTTCCTGTATCCGGATTTTATGAATTATGCAGATTCATTTATCGCTAAACCCCCTTGCCCCTTTGTGGTTTTCGATAGCCCCAATCAGGTACCCAAACAGATCAACGTCTGCTCGGATGACAAGAAAGGCTTATATCTTTCCACCAAGTATATGGTAAACAGAGGCCACAACCATATCGCCCTGATTGCCAATTATCAAATCAATTATGTTTTGACCCAGCGTTTCCTGGGATATCGTCAGGCCCTGGAAGAATGCGGTATCCCCTTCCGCGAAGAATACGTCTTCCCTTATCCCCCATCCTATGAAGGAGGCCTGGCTGCCGGGAAACAGATTGCTTCCATGAGCAACAACATATCTGCTGTGGTTACCACTGCTGACATCTGTGCCATAGGCGTCATGGAAGGTGCCAGGCTGGGCGGCCTCCGTATCCCTGTGGATCTGTCTATCATGGGATACGATAATTTAACTCTGTGCCAGTTTACCACCCCCAAGCTTTCCTCCGTATCTCAGAATATTGCTAAAAAGGCACAGGTAGCCACAGAGTTGCTGATTGAAAAGATTTTGTCTGAGAACGACGACGCTTCCCGCCAGGTGATGCTGGATGTGGAGATTGTAGAAAGACAGTCTGCCATTGCATTATTTTAATCAGAAAGCCGTGAAGAACCAGCAAGTACCCGCTGCTCCTTCACGGCCTCTTATGCATGTATTTCAAAACTTCCGATTCTATTCTTCCATCGGATGCATTCCTACATAGCCTTGCCTTTATCTCCCCAGGATCTCCTTAATATTGGTTCTCACCATCTGAAATGCAATCTCATTCATCCCACTGTTAATCACAATGTCCGCCAAAGCCCTGGTTGGCTCCACATACAGATAATGCATAGGCTTCACCGTAGTCAGATACTGCTGAGCCACCCCTTCAATATCCCTTCCCCGCTCCTTCACATCTCGGATTACCCTGCGCAAAATCCGCTCGTCCGCGTCTGCCTCCACGTATATCTTAATATCCAGAAGCTCCCTCAATCTGGGATCTGCCAGAACCAGTATCCCTTCCAAAAGGATCACGCGCTTCGGTTCTACCATCACCACTTCTTTGGAGCGGTTATGTTGGGAATAATCATACACCGGACAACAAATCGTTCTTCCCCCCTTCAAGTCCCGAAGCTGTTCCAGAAGAAGTTCTGTCTCAAATGCCTCAGGATGATCATAATTTACCTTCTTCCTCTCCTCAAAAGGAAGATCATCCTGGGCACGATAATAATTGTCGTGATACAACACCGCGACCTCGTCCTGAAACTCCGCCTTCAGCCGATTGGTGAATGTGGATTTCCCTGAACCAGTCCCTCCGGCAATTCCAATTACAATTGTATTCATCTTACTGTTCTCTCCATTAGTATCCTGAAATTCCTACTCATCTGTATCGAATCCCTGCAACATTACCTTATGTTCTTCTCGTTATACCGACAATATGGAGCGCCCGATCTCACCGATAACTTCTGTCACCAGCCGTTTAAACATTGGTGCCACCCGATCCGCTGCCTCCTGTACTTCTTTATGGCTCAGTGGCTGGTCTGTCATACCACAGGCCAGATTGGAGATACAGGAAATACCACAGATCTTCATCCCCATATGATTGGTCGCCAACGCCTCGCATGCCGTACTCATCCCCACAGCATCTCCCCCCAAAATCCTGCACATTCGCACCTCTGCCGGAGACTCATAAGCCGGCCCTGTCAGCTGTATATACGTTCCTTCCTGCAGAGGGATCTCCAACCTGGCTGCCTTTTCTTTTATCAGGCTGCGAAGCTCCTTATCGTATATATCACTCATATCCGGAAATCTTGCCCCCAACTGCTCAAGATTAGAACCTATGAGGGGCGACGGAACAAACGTACTGATCTGGTCTTTAATCAGCATCAAATCTCCTGCATGAAACTCAAAATTCACGCCTCCTGCCGCATTGGTCAGAAACAGAACCTCCGCTCCCATTAACTTCATCAGCCGAACCGGCAGCACCACATCCTGAATGGAATATCCCTCATAAAAATGAACACGCCCCTGCATGATCACAACCGGCACATCCTCCACATACCCAAACACAAATCTGCCTTTATGGCCTGGAATCGTAGATACTGGAAATCCCTCTATCTCATGGTAGTCAAGGGTTTTTACGATCTGGATCCCCTCCGCGTAATCCCCAAGACCAGAACCAAGGATCAGGGCCACCCTGGGCTTAAAATCAACCTTTTCCTTTGCGCTTTCATGACATTTCATTAGTTTCTCATATACTGGATCCATCCTTATTTCCCCCAATCTTTTTAAACAATCGCCATTCTCTTGCGTTATATGTTCTATTGTACTATGTTTTTCATGGGATATCTATACTTTTTGCAAAATCAGTAAGAGAGTTAACCCAGCTAAAAGCGGCAGGGAGTATCCCTGCCGCCAAACTCCAAAGCCTGTTCTATTTTCCAAACATCCTCCACAAAAGCCGAAAATCTCTGATGATCCAAAACACCGGAAGAAGAAACGGCAACCGCTCCACTGTAGGATAGATGGAAGTCATATAGTGATAATCCGGGAAAAGCCACCGCACTTTCTTCATAAACTTATCCAAAAGTTCCTGCCTTTTCTCCTGCCGCAGTTCCTTTTCCTCTTTCCGCCTCTCCTTGTCGATCTCTTTCTGGATCTGCTTTCTCAATGTCAGCGCCTGTTCATCCTTCTCGTTATTGACTTCGCCGCTGGTCAGCATTCGGTCTTCCAGCACATCGTATACTGTCAGGTCTTCCGGCTGGTCATTGAAGTAATCGTCTTCCTTATCGCCAAACCACATGTAAGCAATTCGAAGAATCTTTTCCGCCAACACATCAACACCAAATTCCTCCAGCCTTTTCCACAGCGCATCATCATCAATCTCCTCGCGCCATGCCTTGTGGCAGAGTACCATATCCAGTACATCCCGCAGTGTCAGTTCATCATTGGCATAGTGATAAGCAGCTGAGGCCATACGATAGATAAACTCATTTTCTATGGAAAGCATCTGGATATGACTATACGGCTCCCTTAAGGCAGCCGTCTCAACCAATTTCATCATATTCTTTTTGAATTTAGAGGTCCGAAAAGGCAGCTGGTAGTAAAGGATAATAGGAACGCCCGATATCTTCACCAGTCGTTCTCCCACACCTTTATAAAGCTGGTCCGCCTCATAGCCCAGGTCAATCAGATATCCCTTGGCCAGATAATAACTTTTCTCATCTAAGTAAATCTGGATGGGACTATTGGCTGCTGCCTCCGGAATCTTATAAAAATCCCGAACATTTTCCGAGACAAGGATGGTACAGGAGATCTCCCTCATGTCCAGCCACATCAGCACTTCCTTCACAGACTCTTTACAGTGCTCTCCAAAAAGCAGAGCCTCCTGATATCGGCCAAAAAAGCGTTCTCTCCATCTCTCCGGCAGATCATCACTGTTGCCTAATACTCCCAGATAAACAATATTGGCCACCTTATGAAAATCCGCCAACCGAAACATTCGATCCCATTCAATACGGTTATGTAGCACACGCAAAGCATCCTGGCGGATGATGGATGATACCATCCCCACCAGGGTGCGTCCCTCAAATAACGATTGATTCATATTTCTTTCCTGCCAATTCTTTTGCGTTGTAGTAAGACTTGTTTCCTGCCAGCTTCCGATTCAGCCTTTGATCTGCCTGGCGCAATTCTTCTAGTATATGCTGGGTTCTCCGCCTGATCTCATAAACTTTTTCTTCTTCCTGGTTCTCCCCAACGCTTCCTTCAGGGTCCGACGTTATCAAAGCCGTCAGTTTCTCATAGGCCTCCCTGTCAACCTCCCCCATCTGCCACATTTCCTCCATGCACTGGTCAACTTTGGTCAGTTCTTCGGCTCTCATCTGAAGAAGCATGATGGTAGAAACCTCATCATTACGGGCAATGGCCTCTTCCAGTTCTTTTGTCAGCCTTCCTGTCTCCCGAAGGGCATTGTATCTTCTCTGGAGAAGAATCATCACCTTTGTCACATTTACTTCCATCTATGCTTATCCTCTCTATCCTCTTATCTCCGTCTCCTTAACCATGTGCATATCGTTTACCTGTTTATTGGCTCCCTCAAAAGCCTCCTTTAACTCAGAAAGAATGTGACGGATACGCCCTATCTCATCTCGTCTTCGCTCTCTTCCAGCTTTCACCCTGCTGAGATCATAGATGAGATACTCATAAATTCTTCTTAAATCGTAGCTGATAGGCTGGCTCATATCCAGAATGTCTTTTAAGTACCGGACAATCTTACTGGTGCGCGTCAGACAGTCCTCAAAATCCGCATAATTCTTGTCATCCAAAGAAATTTCCGCCCTGGTCAATCGCTTGATTGCCTCATCATAAATAAGAAATAAAAGTTCTGGGCCTGACATAGAATAAATACTCTGCTCTTTATAACGATTATATCCGCTCATCGAATCCTTCCTTCAGAAAAATAACGTCGCAAGAATCTGCGGCCTCACAGCCGCTAACTTTTTATCTGATTGTAACCCTTCTGATACTGATATCCCTTCGAATGGTTATCTGATCTTCACTGCCATTTTGCCCCAAAACAGATCAGGGCAAAATGGCAGCAAGTCTTTATTATGCCATAATCTGAGAGAGATAGCTTGACTGTGTGTTCATCTGATTAATCAAGCTCTCCATTGTACTGAACTGAGAAATGTACCGATCTTGCTCTACCTTTAACTGAGCCTGCAGCTTGTCGATGGTCTCCTGCATTTCCTTTAACTGTTTGTAAATCTGGTTGCTCATCAAGGAGGACGGTTTCTTCTCCGTACCAGCTACTTCGATCAAACGCCCGTAGGAGTTGCCGTTCTTGGAAGCGTAACGGGTTGCGTAAGGCGTAAGGGCATCTTCCACAGCATGAATCAGGCCTTTTCCACCGCTCTCACCACCGCTGATAATCTTCCCTGCCAGAGCCGGGTCACTCTCCATAGTGGAACGGAATTTGGCTTCGTCAAATACTAAGGTACCGCCATCCAGATAGTCTTCCGAATAGGTAATGCCAATCTTCTCCAGATCCTGATAATTGATTCCGTGCTGCATCATCAGCTTGGAAAGAACACCTTCTATGCTGCCGCTTAAATCCCGCATCACATCATCGCCAAACAGGATTCCCTGTTTCGCCTTCTTTTCCCAGTTTTCAATGGAGGTTTCATCCATCTCTTCCTTCTGAGCGGTGGTTAAGGGGCCGTAGCTGCTGTCCGGACGGGATGTGATCTGCCCGTTGACCTCAGATACCAGAGCGTTGAAGTCCTCGAAGAATGCCTTTACAGCTTCTACTGCTTTGTCTACGTCAGCTTTAGCCGTGAAGGTGATGGTCTGGGAAGAATCTTCTACCCAGCCGGAAACTCGCTTGCTTTCATCCGTCGTAACATTGCCGTCCTTATCAAGCCACTGACCGCTTTCATTCACTTTATAGCCGTTTTCATCTACTTTGCCTTCGTACTTGCCGCCGAACACACCGGATACAGTAACCGTCAGTCCTTCCAGATTGAAGGTATTGGAAGAACGCTCCACATCTACCTTAACCCCATTACCATAGCTGACCTGGATCTTGGCGTTCTGCCCGTCCTCAATGTTCTCCTTATATCCATTCAGCCTGCCTAAGCCTGCATTTACCGGGCCGCCTCCTTTTACCGGGCCACCGCTGCCCTGCTGGTTTGTGTTGAGTTCCGGTTTGTCTATAGAAGCCTCACGTTCCCCTTTCATAGGATCAAAATCCTTGGGCACATCTACTTTTTTATAAATTACATTTCCATCTGCATCTTCTATCAGGTCGCCTTTCGCGTCTTTCGCCTCATACCAGGTACCTCCTATGTTGGTTACATAAACCGGATCCGATCCATCTTCCGATTCCTTTTTCCCTACAACATAGCCATCCTTGTTTACCTGAAACCAGTCATTACCAAATTTACGTACTAAAGTTCCGTCTTTACCTATATAGTTGCCCTTTGCATCAAGCTCATAGCCGTCTTTGTCAACCCTCTTGTCATCTTTATTCAGATAATATCCATCTTCATCAACACGGTAGCCGTCTTTGTCTACAAGATTGCCATCAATATCTGACAGCCGCTCTTTACCGTCCGCTCCATCAACTACAAAATGGCCGTCGGCATTGATTCGTTTTACGCTATAAAGGCTGCCGGCTTCTCCTAATTTATTTCCAGCGTTATCAACAAACTCTCCCTGATCATTTATTTTAAACTCTGATTTATCCACCAGATTTCCGGCCGCATCTACAACAACAACTAATTTCCCATCCTTATTTACTAAGTTTCCATTTTTATCTGTCAGATAGCCCTCTGCATCAATTAATCTGCCCTGCGCATTTACCCGATACCCGGCCTCATTAACCCGACTCCCGTCTTCGCCTATAAAGTATCCATCGTCAGATCTTATATAACCGTTTTCATCTACCTGTTTATCTTTAAACGTACCATCTTTAACGTAATATTTGCCATCTGCTCCCTTATATGTCAATTCTTTTCCATCTTGATCCACAAAATTCCCGTCAGTGCCCTTCTCATAGCTATACCCGCCAAAAAGCTTCTCTGCCAAAGCAGAATCTAAGGAAATCTCCCGCCCCTGTCCGGTCTCGCTGGATACCAGCATAAACTGTCCTGTGGCATCCACATAAGTGGCCTTCACGCCTGCTGCCGTGGTAGAATTTATCTTTGACAGGATGTCGGAAATCGTGCTGTTGGCAGTCAGGCCATTGATGCTTACGCCATTAATCTTAAGATCCAACTGGCCATTGGACTTGGTGTAGGCATTGGCATCAAGGCCTAAGGCAGCCTGGCCCAACTTGCCATCCACATTTACCTTATTGGACTCGCCGAACTCTACGCCCAGAGTCTTAAGCAGATTGCTGTCATTTGACAATAGCGCTACCGAAGAATCTCCTTTTGTCTTAAAAGTCAGCCGATAGCCTTCCCCGGCTACTTCCTCCTTGCCTACAGTGATTGCGCCTGAACCATACGCCTTGTTCAGACGGGCCTGAAGATTTTCCACCACCTTGTCAAACTGTGCCCCAGGGTCTGTAATCCCCTTTAATTCTGCCAATTCTGACTTAGTAATCAGTTCAACTGATTTCTGGCTCCCGTCATACTCAAAGATCAGCTTCTGTCCTGCCAGAGTGTCAAGAACACTTCTCTCGCCGACGGAAGAATCCATAAGGTCTGTTCTTCTATCCACCGTGTTAAAATCAGCCATACTGACACCCTTTGATGTTCCACTATGTGAATATCCCAAAGCGCTAAGGGCGGAGGAGTTAAGATTTATCTCTAACGCATTGTTGCCATCGGTTGATAACTTGTTCAGATTCAACTTTCCATCCGCTGCGCTGAACTCAATATCCCCTCCCAAGGTGCCGTTGTCTTTCATAACCTTTATCATGTCGTTTAATTCACCGGCTAACCTTGTTGCAAACGCCTGGGCATCTTCCCCTTCCTTGGGCACATAACCAATATTCACCGTCTTGCCGTCTGCATCTTTATAGGAACTTTTAAACTCAAATTCAAAGGCCTGGGTAAACTTTTTGTCCTTATCAAACGTACCAATCTGAAGCTTTGTCCCCTCCAACTTTGAATACTTTACATAGCCATCCTTCTGCAGGTTTAAAGCCCCTGTCTTCAACGCATCTACCGTATGCTTGTTGGACTGGCGGACAGTGGCGGTTGCTAACTGCTTAACCCCTGTAATGGCAATGCTCTCCACCAGGCTGGAACTTCCTGTAGCTGTGACAAACCTGGTCGCTGAGTCTGCACCATGAACCGTAACCTGGTTCTTGGAAAAGAGGGTGTAGTCTTTCAAATTGCTGGTAGAGGAATAGCTGGCATACTTATCTGTAAGATCCAGGATCTTATCCGTAACTCCTCTGTATGCCTCCTGCTTCCACTGAAGCTTTGTCATAGCCGATTTCTGGCTCTCGATCTTTGTATTGGTGCCCAGGGTCATCTGCTCAATGATGGCATCGCGGTCGATTCCCGATGCCATGCCCCCGAACCCTCTTAAAGCTGTATTCCCCAAGCTATTGGAACTGGATACACTTGATAAACTTGCCATTTAAAAAAACTCCTTTCATTCACAATCTGTCTTTCAATCAAAACCGGCAACCGTTCCATTCCTCCTGAACCGTTACCAAAACTACCCTTATTGTCCTGAAAAAAATTAAATTTTAATCTATACTTATTTATCGACATGTTATATAATAAAAATAATATTTGGAAAATCATTTTTACTATTTTTACACGTTGGAGGTATGACTTTGTCTATTACTATTACAGTCTCAAACCAAAAAGGCGGCGTGGGTAAGACCACCACATCCGCGGCATTGGCGTCCGGCATTTCTCTGATAGGCAAACGGGTTTTGGGAATCGATCTGGATCCTCAGGGTAACTTAGGCTTCTGTCTGGGAGCCGGCATGGGGCATGAATACACGGTTCTGGATGTCCTTAAAGGGTCTGTTTCCGTAGAGAAGGCTCTTGTGGAGACGGATTACGGCGATCTTTTGGTGTCTGATATTTCCCTCAGCAGCAGCGGTTTGGATAAGATTACGTCCGGCAGAGAATATATTCTCCGGGATGCGATTCAGCCGATTATTGACCAGTACGATTACGTTATCATAGACACCCCGCCGGCTCTCAACCTGCTTACGGTGAATGCCTATTCTGTCTCGGATTTCCTGATCATTCCCATGGCATCGGATATCTTAAGCCTTGTAGGGCTCGCCCAGCTGAAGGAGACCATCGAATCCGTTCAGGACACCTTTAACCCGGGGCTCAATGTTCTGGGAATCCTTTTGACCAGGTACAATCCCCGTACTCTTTTGTCCAGAGATGTGCTTGAGATGGCGGAACAGCTTGCTGTTCAGATTCATTCCAGGGTCTTTGACACCAAGATCCGTTCCGGGGTTGCCATTGCCGAAGCGCCGGCCCATGGCGAGAGCATTTTCTCATACAATCCCCGTTCCGCAGCGGTAAAGGATTACCTGCTGTTTTTAAATGAAATTGCACCAGCTATTCACCTAAAGGAGGTATCACATAATGGCTAAGAAAACCAATAAAACATCACATGTTATGGACCTGTTGACCAATGGGGCTTCTCCGGAAACGGCTCCTGGAGAGGCTGCCGCTCCGGAGGCAGCTGCCGGACAGGAGAAAAGCAGCGTCCAGTCCCACACTGTCACACCAAAGAAGGTGACAGTCGTGGATAAAGGCAGCAGAGATGACCGTGTCTCCCAGGAGATTCTCACGAATCTCACCCAGGAGTTGGAGAAAGAGGTCGAAGAATCTGCTGATCCGATGCCTTCCCAGGGAGTACCGGCGCATCCGCAGGCATCCGTGCCGTCTGCAGCTGCTTCCATTTCGCCTACACCTACCCTGTCTGCAGCAGTTTCGGACAGTTTTGTACCGGATTCTTCCGAGTTAGGGGAGGTTCCCACAGCGGATCTAGGCCCTACAGCCCAGCAGGAATTACAGATGGAGCAGAATGTCAGCAACGGAGCCGCAATGAAGGTCTCTGCCCGGAATATCATTCCTGAAAGTCTGGTCAACAGTAATTTGGAGGATGGGGAATATCGCTTTATCAATGTTATGGAACTTCTGCTTCTGCGTCAGAATGTCCAGCAGCTTATGGAGGAGCACAATGTTTGTACTTGCGAACGGTGTATGGCCGACGTATGCGCATTGACTTTGACAGGGCTTCCATCCAAATATGTTGTCACCAGCAAGGATTCCATTTCCCCAATTCTGAGTTATTATGAGAGTCGGTATAAGATTCCGATGCTGACGGAGTTTATGAAATCCTGCAGCAAGGTAAGAGAACGGCCCCGTCATAAGAAATAGTATTTGGCATAACGGGAAAGAACGGAGGTTTACATCATGGATGAACATACAAATCAGGGCCCTGAGACAGATTCCAGCCAGGTATCCCCAAAGAATACTTATCAACAGAGTCCATATCAACAGAATGGACAGCAGAGCCAGTATGAACAGGCTGGTCAGCAGAATCTATATGGGCAAAATCCGTATCAGCAGAACGGACAGCAGAATTCTTATCAGCAGGTTCCGTATCAACAGCCGTATCAGCAGAACTCATACCAGCAGGTTCCTCCTAAGCAGTCCAACGGTATGGCCCTTGCCTCTATGATTGTAGGAATCTTTGCACTGCTTACCTGCTGCATACCTTTTGTTCAGTTTCCTTTGGCAGTGATTTCCATCGTACTGGTGATTCTGTCTAAAAAGGGACGGCCCTTCCATGGATTTGCTATTGCAGGGCTGGTGATGGCGATTATCTCGGTTCTGGTCAGCATTGGTATGACATTCTATTGGGGATATGTTCTTAAACTGATGAATGATCCGGAATTTATGGAGATGTATAATGAGATTATGGAGATGTATCCGTAGGTTATCTTCTTAAAACTACAACATGAAATGCCATAAGGCAGCTGCATGGAAGATAGTTCTTCCGTGCAGTTTATTTTTTGCCACTGAAAATTTTTATAATAAGATTGCTGCCAAAGCCGGCAGTTTCCCTTACAAAAACCACCGGCTCCCTTGTCTTTTATTTCGTATAATTATCAAAATACCCCTGAATATAAATAATCGGTGTTCCCTTATCTCCGCTTCCGCTAGTAAGATCTGCCAGGGATCCGATCAGATCTGTCAGTCTTCTGGGGGTGGTTCCCTGTGTCACCATGGTTCCCTTCAGACTTACCGCCTTCTCATCCTTCTCCCGAATATAGTTCTTGATCGCATCCTTAAGCTGCTGTCCGGACAAGTTGGCAAAATCATTGTCTGCCAGGTACTTAAGCTTTACCTCATTGGGAGTTCCTTCCAGGCCTTTTGTGTAAGCAGGGGAAACCACTGGATCCGCCAGTTCCCATATCTTTCCCACTGGATCCTTAAAAGCTCCGTCCCCATAGACCATGACTTCCACATTCTTCCCGGTCTTCTCTTTCATCATGTTGTGAATTCGGTCTACCATCTCCTGACAGTGGATAGGGAACAATTTTACGGTAGTCTCCGTGGCTTTGTTGGAACCCAACAGGCCGTATCTGTCATTGTAGCCGCTTCCATCAACACTCTCTGTAAGGATCTCGTCCAGAGAATACACTTTCCTTGCACCATTCTCCTTCAGGATTCTCTTGGTTCTCTGGCGGGTATGGATATCACAGTTCAAAATCGTATCTGTGTATTCCAGAATCGCCTTGGGGTTGTTGGCAAAAACCACTTCCACCTCTGCACCTGCATCCTGAATCATTTGTTTATAATATTCTACATAATCAACGCCGGTAAAGTAATGCTTGGGGTATCCAAATAACTGACGGTACTTCTCTTCTGTCAGCACATCGCTCCAGGGATTTACCCCTTTCTCATCCAGAAGATCCAGATCCAACAGATGATTCCCCACTTCATCGGAGGGATAGCTTAGCATCAGCACCACTTTTTTGCAACCCATAGCAATTCCTTTTAAGCAGATTGCAAAACGGTTTCTGCTGAGGATCGGAAACAGAATACCTACCGTATCATCTCCAAACTTGCTCTTTACATCTGCGGCAATCTGTGCTGTGGTGGCATAATTCCCCTGGGCCCGTGCCACAACAGCCTCTGTCACTGCAATCACGTCTCTGTCACGAATCTCAAAACGCTCTCCTTCTGCTGCCGCCAACACAGAATCTACCACAATCTGAGCCAGATCGTCTCCCTGCCGTATAATCGGGGCCCGGACTCCCATGGAAACAGTTCCAACCATTCTATCCATATGTTTCTCTCCTCGTTCTCTTTTTCCTCTGCCAGCTGTTCTTAGCGCGTCTGAACCATGCTAGTGTCTTAACCGCACTAGAATCCTTCATTTTGCCATTCTCACCGGCTTGCTTTCTCATTATACCAATAAACCTTTTATTTCTCAATATTCTTATTTATAAAAAGATAATATTTTGTAACGATTTAGCTATTTTCCAGAGAACATCAGGGCAGTAAATCAATTCCCTTCACTGCCAGCCAATAATTCTTTATCCCCCAATTTATCAGAATGATGGCCACCCCAATCCAGACAAGGGTCTCATATCGTTTCGAATATCCTGTATGCCTCTTTTTGGCCTTGTCGTATATCAGCCGTGACAACTCCACCAAAATAACCACTGCCACATAGCACACCAGGGGATGATACTGAATACTTTTCCATATCTCGCCATGCAGCAGATACCGCACCGCCCTCGTGCCGCCACACCCCGGGCAGTAGTATCCAGTCAAAAGATGAAACAGGCAGGGGAACCCCTGCCTGATCATCTGTATCAATCGATCCAACATATCTGTCATAGTTCTGCGCGGATAGTCTGAAGAACACCCTGATAGACAGCCGCCAGCTTTTCCTCCAGTTCCCTGCGCTCCCCCATAAACTGTTTTTCACTTTTCTTCTCTGTCAAAGCTGCATATTCATTCAGGCCTTCCAATGTAATGATCTGGCAGGAGCCAAGGATTTGCTCCACCACTTCCTTCTGCGTCTCATACCGACCGGATATGCGGACAAAATAGCGATGACAGGTGTTTTCCATAGGTGCAATCTCAAGGGGTTCCCCTGTCCATCCCAATGGAACATTCTCGTCTGAATGCTTGGCTGCCTCCATGATATCCGCAACCACTGCGCTGGCTGTAGGAAGTTTTCCAGCTCCGCTGCCATAGTACATGGAAGTCCCCAGCATATTTCCCTTCACCATAATACCATTATACACATCGGATACGGCATACAGCGGATGATCCTTACCGATCATTACCGGGGCTACCCAAGAATAGACCTGACCGCCTTCCATACGGCTAGAGCCAAACAGCTT
>JAETTS010000597.1 GCA_021769025.1 Enterocloster bolteae | reverse complement strand
ATTTGCCGAGACCGTGAATGCAGGAGTATATCCGGATGAAAATATGGTGAAGTTTTATCTGCTTTTGAATACGGATATTCCTGCCGATGAGGCTGCGGATTATGCAACGGAGGTGATCAAGGGGTTTAATGACCTGATCGCGGTGCAGAACAACGCCTATTCGAAGTCCAGTGAGGATTCATATGGCGGCTATGTGAGCCAGTATGGAATCTATGTGATGGTGGGGGCTGATTCTACCAAGGCGGACAAGGATAATTGGATCCTGGAGGACACGATTCCGGCAGGAGAGTACAGGCCGGTCAGCGGTGAGTCGGCCACAGAATAGCAGCGCCATACGGCTGCAAAAAGAGACTGTCTCAAAAGCATGACGGATTCGTCCGATTTTGGGACAGCCTTTTTTATGCAGGAAAATGTGCCGAAGCGCACACGGTTTATATAAGTTTCAAAGGTTCTAATCCACCGGAAGACCGCTGTGATAGGAGTAGTTGCCAAGCTCCCGTATAAGGGACGCCAGATCCGACTGAGCGGCAGTGGCGCTGTTGACAATGGCCTGATTCAGCATATAGTAGACGGTGCGGCATTTGGCCAGACACTGGCGAAACAGCTCCGGAAAGGAAGTGGTGGAGGCCATCTGCTTGTTCCAGGGGTTGCACCACACTTCGTGATCCAGATTCAGGCTCCATCTGGGATTTGTCACCTGATCGGTGACCAGCTTGCGGGAAGCTATGGGATTGGCCAGGAATATGGATTCAAAGAACTCGATGCTGCTGCGTTTCTTGCCGGATGGATCGGAGAGGGTGCGGCAGCCGAATCGGAGGGCCAGAATGGAGCGATGGACCATCCGCGGGGTAACCTGGTAATTGTTTTTGTATGACAGAGGATAGTAGGCCTCATTGATGCAGTCGGAGAGAAGCCTGGAGATAAACTGGGTCTCCTGACCGTTGAGACAGATTGTAGCCGCCTGATTAAATTCGGACGGTTTTTTCTTTTTGTACTTTCTCAGCAGAAGGGCGTCGATGTCGTTCTCCAGCTCCGCGTGAAGGCCGTGGTGCTGGCTGCTGGGATTGCCGGTGTCGTACTGGATACGCCCGTATACGTAGGGGTGGCAGATGGAATCACCGATATAGTGGCAGAGATATCCGCAGAAGTAAGCAAGAGCCTGCTCACGCTGCTGTTTCGATTCGATTTCGGACAAATGCTTTAAGTAAACATCAAAAAACAGACTGACATTATGTTCGTGCATGTAGGAGCCAACGTTTCGGTAATCCCGGTGTCTCAGAATGGGAATGTTGTAGAAAAACATATCCGGCCCCTGAAGTCCCAGCTGATAAAGCCAGCGGTATTTTGCAATAATATGTTTTAAAGGATTGGAAGGAAGATCATTATAAGCCTTCATTCCTAAAATATAATGTGTGGTAAATCCAGGCATATGGAACCTCCAACTATTATATAGTATTTGTTATGGGGACAGCAGGTGAGAAACGCTGCCCACAGACACAGTATACCATGTTTTTTTCGGCGGTGAAAGAGGTTGGTTAAAAAAGGATACTGATTTTTGGAATACATTTTGTCTTCGGGGAATACATGATAAAAAAGCAACCGGAGCAGTGTATGATTCATCGGATTCACGGATTGGTTTGGGGGCCTGTGCTCCTGGGGATTCTTCTTCTGGCAGGGTGCGTTCTCACCATAGATTCTGAGGGCTTTCAGTTCATGGGCTTTAAAACATGGTGGAGCGC
>JAETTS010000596.1 GCA_021769025.1 Enterocloster bolteae | reverse complement strand
CAGTAGGACTGCGCACTTGCTGCGCTGTCCGTACAAGGGCCAAAATGCCCGCTTTTGGCATTTTGTGTGCATCCCCCGGAGGGTTCATAGTAACCCCCTTTCATTCATTTTGGTGCCGGGAAGGCAGCAGGGGGGTTTACTATGAATGTAACAGCGGAGAAATGGTTTGAGGATAACCAGGCAAAGATAGAAAAGCTGGCGGAGGATATCTTCGAACACCCGGAGGTCTCCGGGGAGGAAGAATATGCATGCAGAACCACGGCTGATTTTATGGAACAGTTTGGGTTTGACGTGAAACGGTTTGCAGTTCCTCCTGCCACTGTGGAGAACGGAATGATTGCCAGGTGGGGAAGAGGCAGGCCGGTCATCGGGATTCTTGGAGAATACGATGCCCTTCCCGGGTTGGGGCAGGAAGCGGTTCCCTATCATGCACCGAAACCTGGCCCTGGCCATGGGTGTGGACACTGTCTTATGAATGCCGGGTGTGCATCTGGAGCCGCTGCTTTAAAGGCAGCGATGGAGGCGGAAAACCTTGGGGGAACCATCGTATATCTGGGATGCCCGGCAGAGGAAGGCCTGTCAGGCAAGGTACACATGATGGAGGACGGATGGTTTGACGGGATTGATATTTGTATTGCCTGGCATGACGGAGGACCCTTCCGGGTGGCGGAGCATGTGAACCAGTCTATGGTCAGCGTGGAGTTTATTTTTCGGGGCAGGACAGCTCATGCTGCCTGCAGCCCAGAGAAAGGGCGCAGTGCGTTGGATGGGGCGCAGTTAATGAACCTGGGAGTGGAATTCCTTCGGGAACACTTGGAGGACGCGGTGCGCATTCATTATGTGTTTGGCCATGGCGGAGAGCGGCCCAATGTAGTGCCGGATTATGCCTCCTTAAAATATTATGTGCGGTCTTACAATAAGAAATCTGTGGATGAAGTATTTGCCCGGGTGTGTGATGCAGCTAGAGGTGCCGCCATCATGACGGGGACAAAGGCATCGTACCGGATCATTGGGGGAGGGTATGAGCCGATCCTTAACTTTACGCTGAATCAGGTGTTGTACGACGCGGCTAAGAAGGTTCCGGATATCTGTTATGATGAGAAGGATTATGAATTTGCCAGGAAGTTGTACCAAAGCTATCATGGAAAGGAAGCGCCGGATAAGCTGGATATGGGAAACCGGAAGCACATTTATGGAGAATGCGGTCTTCTTCCCACCCATTTCTGTACGCCTTTGGGATATGGATGGGCGGAATCTGGATCTACGGATGTGAATGATGTCAGCCAGGTCATTCCTACGGTGCAGATGTTTGGCGGCGGTGTGATGGGTGTAGGGGGGCATAGCTGGGGAGTCACGGCTTCCTCCGGGTCGGCTGCAGGGCGTAAGGCTTCGATCCAGGCGGGAAAGTATATTGTACAATTCTGCCTGGATGTGTTCCACGATCCGTCGGTCGTGGAGAGAAGTAAAGAGGAATTGAGGGAAGCCAGGAAGGATATGATGCCGTATCAGCCGGTGATTGCAGATAGCAGGGAGATTGAACTGTAGAGAAAGAGGTAGCTATAGAAGGGGCTGCATAACAAGGAAAGTGAGGAGAAGAGATGGAATTCAGTGATACATTTAAGAACAGGGCTCAGAATTCGTGCCTGCAGGTCTATGATATGGCGACAAGGCAGGTAACGGTGTTGGCTGAGTTTACCCACGTGATTGAAGCGCCCATGTGGTCTAAGGATGGCAAGGCT
>JAETTS010000595.1 GCA_021769025.1 Enterocloster bolteae | reverse complement strand
AAGCACCAGGATTACTTGTTTTCCCTGTAAGGGAATGTCCTGGACCTCTTGCAGACGGTAATCATGAATCCGTTTTGTTTTAGCCCCACAGCATGGGCAACCTGTGAACTGTTTTCTTACGCAAAGAAACATGGCGTCACGACAGCTGCGGATTACAGCATTGGAAAAGGTGATGAGAAAGTGGACAGGAACATGGTATCCTCCATGTTCAGACAGACAGACTTCATTCTGCCAAGCTATGGTGAGGCAAGCCTGATAACCGGCGAGACCGAGACGTGCCGGATAATAGAAGCGCTTCAGGATATGGGAGCCGTCAATATTGTATTAAAGCTGGGAAACAGGGGATGCTATCTGCATACCAAGGAAACTGATAAGATGATAGAAGCCTGCCCGGCTGCGGTTGTGGATACAACAGGAGCGGGTGACTGTTTTGCAGCAGGATTCTTATATGGACTGTCAAAAGGCATGGATGTGGAAGTATGTGCCAAGCTTGGCTGTGCGGCCGGTTCCATTGCAGTGGAGGCAGTTGGGGCAAATACGGCCCTAAGAGATAGGGAACAGATGTTCCTGCGGGCTGGAATGCATCTGGATGACAGATAGAAAAAGAAAGGTAGAGTAGGAAATTATGCTATACACAATGAAAGATTTATTAAAGGTTGCCAGGGAGAATCAATTTGCTGTTCCGGCATTTAATATCTCCAGTTTTGATATGTTGAAATCCATAATGGAAGAGGTGGAGGCGCAGAATGCGCCGGTCATCATGGAAATCCATCCGGATGAGATAGCATATTTGGGAGACTGCTTTGTTGCGGCGGTCAGGGATTATGCGCATAAAAGCAAGGTCCCTGTGGTAATACACTTGGATCACGGTGCATCACTGGCAGATGTCGTCCGCGGAATACATAACGGTTATACATCAGTCATGATAGATGCATCTTCAAGGGCATATGAGGATAATGTGGCTATCACAAAGAAAATTGTGGAGATTGCCCATTCAGTTAATGTTTCGGTGGAAGCAGAACTGGGGACAATTGGAAATAATGGTTCGCCAGAAGGTGGCACTGATAAAATCATATTTACAGATCCGGACCAGGCAGAAAACTTTGTTTATGAAACAGGAATTGATACATTGGCAGTTGCAATCGGAACAGCCCATGGCTTATATCCAAAGGGAGTGACCCCAAAGCTGAATATCGGACTTCTGAAAATACTGAACAGCCGCCTTAGTATCCCCTTTGTCCTTCATGGCGGTTCCGGGAATCCGGATGAGGAAATCAGCGAGGCCGTAAAGTATGGCGTAAGCAAAGTCAATCTGTCATCTGATTTAAAAAGTGTTTTCTTTAAAGCGGTCAGGGAACGGCTGAATGAAGTGCCCGGCAAATACGAACCCATGGATGTGTATCCGTATGCCAATGAGAAAGTAAAGGAAGTAGTCCGCCATAAGCTGACTGTTTTAAATACAATTAATAAAGCTGCTTTGTATTAAAGCTGGAGTGTAAAAAATAA
Source organism: Enterocloster bolteae (assembly GCA_021769025.1). The sequence continues at coordinate 235 of JAETTS010000595.1, read as the reverse complement.
AAGTCACAGTCCCAAAGCCTATGCATTGGGACCGTGGCCTTTCTGCATTCAGATAATACACCAATAACTAAAGCGCCTCCGTCAAATCCTTCACACTGGATCTTACAACCAGCCGTCCCGTAATCTGCGTTTTCATGGGCATGAAGCGCGGGTCCTCAATCAGCTGCATCAGCTGGATGACGGACTGCTTGCCCATGATGTTGCGCTGTACGTGGATGGTGGTAAGGGTGGGGGA
>JAETTS010000594.1 GCA_021769025.1 Enterocloster bolteae | reverse complement strand
CTCCGGCTCCTACACAGACCCTTTCTCCGTCTGCTTTCTCCACCAGAAGCTCGCCGCTTATGTTAATTCCATAGGCAATTCCCTCATAGGCTCCTAAAGGATCTAAAACTCTCACCGTCTGCCCGTAGTTTGCCAGCATCCGGTTATAGTCCTCCTGCAAAAGAGTCAGGTCTTTCGTCTTTTCGAACTGTTCATAATTGCCTTCAAAACATTCCAGCACTTTAGCCAGCACTTTATTTCTGTCATAGGTCTTCCCTGTTTCCAGACAGAGAGATGTGGCTTTATCCGCAATATCCTCCGGCAGGGCTTCGAGATTTACATTAATCCCGCATCCGATCACCACATAATCGATTTTCCCCTCTTTTACACTCATCTCCGTGAGGATGCCGCAGATCTTCTTCCTGGAAACCACCACGTCATTGGGCCATTTAATACAAGCCTTTATCCCCATCCGTTCTACTGCCTGCGCTGCGGAAAGCCCCATCACAATGGTCAGCATCGGGGCAAGCCGGGGTTCAAAATCCGGCCTAAGGAGAATGCTCATCATCACAGAGCTGCCCACAGGAGCAGTCCACTTTCTCCCAAGGCGCCCTTTCCCTGCGGACTGAAACTCAGCAACAGCCAATGCGCCGTGGACTTCCCCCTCCCTACTCAGCCGCTTGGCCCACTCATTGGTAGAATCCACTTCTTCTGCAAAATGGACGGTTTTACCCGCCCATTTTGTATGTACTGCATGTAAAATTGTTGTTTGATCAAACATTGTCTCTGCCATTATTTCTCCTGCACTCCTAAAGTAGCCGCCATCACCGCCTTAATGGTATGCATGCGGTTCTCGGCCTCATCAAACACCTTAGACTGTTCAGACTCAAAAACTTCATCAGTAACTTCCATTTCTGTAAGCTGAAAACGCTCTCCCATTTCTTTGCCGATTCCTGTTTTCAGATCATGGAAAGCAGGCAGACAATGAAGGAAGATTGCCTTTTCTCCTGCGTTATTCATAATTTCCTTTGTCACCTTATAGGAAGTCAGCTCACGGATTCTTTCTTCCCAAACTTCATCCGGCTCGCCCATAGATACCCAGACGTCTGTATAAACCACATCCGCATTCCTGGTTCCTGCCATCGCATCCTCTGTAAGGGTGATGGTTCCGCCGGACGCTTCTGCCCACTCCCTGCACTGTGCCACCAGCTCTGCATCCGGGAAATATTTCTCTGTAGTGCAGGCAACAAAATGCATTCCAAGCTTTGCGCAGGTAATCATCAGGGAATTGCCCATATTATAACGGGCGTCTCCCATATAAACCAGTTTAATTCCCTTCAGATAGCCGAAATGCTCACGGATGGTCAGCATATCCGCCAGCATCTGGGTAGGATGATACTCATTGGTCAGACCGTTCCAGACAGGTACTTCTGCATATTTGGCAAGCTCCTCCACGATTTCCTGTCCAAAGCCCCTGTATTCAATGCCGTCAAACATTCTTCCAAGAACTCTGGCCGTATCCGCAATACTTTCTTTCTTGCCAATCTGGGAACCTTTCGGATCCAGATAGGTACTTCCCATGCCCAGATCATGTGCTGCCACTTCAAAAGCACAGCGTGTTCTGGTACTGGTCTTTTCAAAAATCAGCGCGATATTTTTACCTCTGAAATATTCATGCAGCTCTCCTGCCTTCTTCTTCGCCTTCAAGTCTGCTGCAAGATCCAGAAGATAAACAATCTCTTCCGGAGTAAAATCCTTCAACGT
>JAETTS010000593.1 GCA_021769025.1 Enterocloster bolteae | reverse complement strand
GACGACCGGTTGGCCAGTTCCTGCTGCCTTCTTGCCTCTTCCTGTCTCCTGGCTTCCTCCTGCGCCCTTCGCCTCTCCTCTTCCTGCACTCGCCGGATCTGCTCGTTCTTCTGGGCTATGGTGCTGGCATAGGCGGCTGCGTCCTGTTTGGCCTTTGCATACTGCTCGTCAAAATTGGCCACCTCCCGCCGTTTCTTGGCAAGAGTCTCCTCCAGATTGCTTTGCTGGCCTTTATACTCAAGCTCCATAACTTCCATATCAGCTTTATCGTTCTCCAGTTCCTCCTGATAAGCCTGAACCTGCAACTTGGTCTCCTGGTACTCTTTTAGCATCCGACGGTCATAGTTGTAGATTTCTGTTATGTACTCGCCTTTATTTAAAAGATCTGCCATACTCTCCACCTTCAGGAGAATATCCAGATATTCTGTATCACCTTTTTCATACATATATTTGATTCGTTTCTTCATGGCCTCGTACTGCTTCTCTTCCGTGGCCTTGGCCTGATCATAGTCTTTCTGAGCCTGTTGGATCTGGAGTTCCTTATCTGCAATATCCGCTTCCAAAAGCGCAATCTCCGTCAGAATCGCTGTCAGTTCATCACTTAAGCTGGACACCTGGGCCTGAGCCGCGTTCCTCTGGGCCTCCGCCTCTTTTGCCTTCTGATTGGCCTCATCCAGCTTCTTCTGGGCATCCCGCTTCTCCTTCTCCATCTGGGATGTGCTGGTAGCCATAACCGCTGCTGGATGGGCAATGGCAATCATACCAGCCAAAAGAAGGCATATCCCCTGTTTCCATGGTATATTCAGGCAACCGGTTTTCCCCGTCCTGCCTTGTCTTTCCAATCGATCCGTGCTTTTTTGCATCTATTTCTCTCCTGTTTCTCTGTCAGTTAACCTTTCCTATATAAAAAGATAAGTCCTTTTGCGAAACTTGTCAAGTTTTACACCTGGGAAAAAATTACTTAAATATTACAATTTTATTAACAGCACAGATGCCTGGTACTTTGCAGTGTCTTTTGATATCTTTTGACGTTTTGTAATGCCTCCCAATATTTTTGTAGTGCCTTCCAATATTTTTGCGATGTCTTACAATGTTTTTGTGGTGCCTTACAATGTTTTTGTGGTGCCTTACAATACTTTGCGATGTCTTACAATGTTTTTATGTTGCCCTCCGATGCGGAAGTTCCAAAATTCAAACGGGTTTTATATCTCCCTTCTCTTTTTAGTGAAAGCGGATTGCTGCCGCCTCACATACCTGCGGAACGTGTAGCAGAGATTGAAATAGGTCTCCTCCTCTGATTCCAGATCCATCACCCAATCTTCTTCGTGATCCAGATTGGGAAAATGGGTATCTGCCTCATAAGAATAATCAATGCAGGTTACATGAACCATATGACAGTAAGGTAGAAACTGTTCGTATATCTGCTGCCCTCCCGCCACAAAAATCTCCTCTGCCCTGTATTTTTTAATCTCCTCCAGGGCCTCCTCCATGCTGTGGCATACCACTACCCCCTTCACCTTATATTCCGGGTTCCTGGACAGGACAATGGTGGTTCTTCCGTACAGCGGCTGCCCGCCTGGAAGGCTCTCCAGGGTTTTCCGCCCCATGACCACCACCTTTCCCATCGTCTCCTCCCGAAATAACTTCTGATCCGCCGGAATGCTTACCAGAAGATGACCATCCTTTCCGATGGACCAGTTTTTATCGACGGCTACAATCATATTCATCATACGGCTCTGCCTCCTTAT
>JAETTS010000592.1 GCA_021769025.1 Enterocloster bolteae | reverse complement strand
CAAACCGGCATAAAATCGCTGGCAGCCCTCAATCAGCCCGCCGGCTTTTGCCAGCTACCCGCGTCTCAGGACGCGATCTAATACCTGGTAAAGATATTCCACATCCACAGGCTTGGTCACAAAGCCGTCCATCCCCGCCTCAGCCGCCGCGTCTGCATCCTCCTTAAAAGAGTTAGCCGTCATAGCAATGATGGGGATGGAAACAGCGTCCTGTCTCTGTATTCTGCGGATGGCGCGGCAGGCTTCCAGGCCGTTCATCTCAGGCATCTGGAGATCCATAAGAATGGCATGATAGGTTCCGGGACTGCTCTGCATGAACAGTTCCACAGCCTGTTTTCCGTTCTCCGCCCTGCGCACGCTGGCCCCCTTCATCTTCAGAAGCTCAGTGGCTATCTCTGCATTCAGGTCATTATCCTCAGCCAGCAGGATATTCATGTGCTCCAGGCAGCTGCTTTCCACCCCTCCAGCCTTCTGTTTCTCCTGTTTTATCTTTATTTCTTCTTCCACATTCGGATCCGCCAGGGAAAATGCAGCTGAAAAATAGAATTCGCTTCCCTTGCCCAGCTCACTCTTAAGCTTCAGTTCTCCCCCCATCAGCCCCACAATGGTCCTGCTGATAGTAAGTCCCAGCCCGGTTCCCTGGCTCTTGGAATAATTGGGTCCCACCTGCTCAAAGGCTCCGAATACGCGTTTCTGATTCTCCTCAGATATGCCCACACCGTTATCAATCACCTGAAACTTGTAGATCACCTGCTGATTCGTGCTTTTAGTCCGGGTCACACGCATGATGATACTGCCGCCTGCCGGTGTGAATTTAAAGGCATTGGAAACCAGATTGGTCAGAACCTGCTGGAGACGGATAACATCCCCCATAAGCGTACGGTTTTCCACGTCCTTTTCTACAGTGAACTCCAATCCGCGGCGCGTAGCCTCTGCGGTCAGCATGTCCTCAAGCTCTTCCACGGCCCGGTTCATGGAAAATGCCTCATTTGACACTGTCATTTTCCCGCTCTCAATACGGCTCATATCCAGGATATCGCTGATTAATCTCAGCAGATACTGGGATGAGGACCGGATTTTCCCCAGGTTTTCCCTTACCTGTTCCGGTACATCATCCATCATTGATGTTAAGTCGCTGAGCCCCACAATGGCATTCATGGGCGTACGTATCTCATGGCTCATCCTGGAAAGAAATTCACCCTTTGCGCGGTTAGCTGCCTCTGCCCTCTCCAGGCTGCTCTGCATCCTGGCTGCCCGTATTCTGGAACGGGCAGCTGCCATTACAAGAATCATCACGGCAAGGAAAACACATGCAGTCACCGTTACAAACATCACTGGATTGGCATACATTAATTCCACAATTGATGCAGATCGGGACCCTATGGTTATCATATTCTGGTTTGTCAATGCCGTCTTCTGTTCACTGCTCAGGCTGTTGACCGACTTATTCAATATTGGAAGCAGTTCGCCGTCAACCGGCCTGGTCACTGCAAAACAGATATCATTTCTGTTATTAACCAGGGTATTGGGAACAACATTGGGATAGTGGTGTGCCTGCATATCGTGCTCGATTTTGGTGGAGATTCCGTAAAAGAAATCAACCTCCCCATTGTTCACAGCCCGCAATGCCGCCCTGACATCAGGAAAATATCTGATCTCATCCGCCTTTATACCCGTTGGCATGCGCCGCCCTTCAATGACCGCTCCCACCAATCCATCCGAGGGATAGCTGACCCCCTTATTCCTGACGATAAT
>JAETTS010000591.1 GCA_021769025.1 Enterocloster bolteae | reverse complement strand
TCAGGCAGGGATTACACCTTGCTTCTCCCTCCTGAGTATGCGGATTCCCTTTATGTAGACAGTGATGGGCGTCTGTTCAATGTCTCAACCAGTCCCATCCAGGGCCGCCTGGTGGACGGTAATTTTAATCCCTATGCAGATACGGGTAAGGTTGTGTATCTTATTCCTTGTCTTGGCAATAACTTTTACTCTATCAGGGAGTATGGCTCCCCCAACTATGTCAGGGAATATTATTGGAGCCTGGGCCGTCTCCAATACCGTGATACATATGTCAATATCCAGGTGAATCATTACCATCATATATTCAAGGTTTCTGACACGCTTACATATATCGTTGTCGTTCTGATAGGAGGTTGTTTGATATGTTTATGGAGAAAATCCTCGCGTTGATGGGGGATGTCCCTGTCCAGTTCTATCCGGTTTGTTATGCCTTTGGCTTCATTGCCTTTTTATGGATTGTGGATAAGTTCTTCCATATCTTCGTATCGCTGATTGATAGGCGGTGATTCCATGGCATTTGATAGTCTTTATCCTATTATCAGCTGGCTCTTTAATGAGGTTTATAAACTTTTCACGTTCCTGTGGGAGCATTCCTACTGGGTCGGTATTGCTGTCATTGGTCTGCCCCTTCTTCGGAAGGTTGTAGATATATTCAGGCGACTTTTATGAATTGATAAGGAGGTGTTTTTTATGTTGAAGATTAAGAATGCGGTTAGGAAGTATCGCTGTGTCCCTGTCGCCACGGGTGTTGCGTCTGTTGCTATGGCTTTCCCGGCCTTTGCTGAGGAAGGTACCCCGGCCACGGGCCTTAATGGTCTGTTAGCCTCGTTTTCCGTGGTCACGGCCTGGCTCTGGCAGGAGTGTGGGCTCCTGCTCACCTGGATTTTATCCCAGCCCATCCTTTTGGCCGCCATGTGTCTGTTCTTCGCCGGCGCCGTGGTTGCGTTCTTCATGCGCATTTACCATCAGGTATGATTCAGGAGGGGACCTCGGTCCCCTTCCCCCATTGAGGTGATTTCATGATTGATTTATTCAACCTTTTTATAGATTTGGTCCTGTTCCCCATTTCCCCGGAAGTCTTTACCCTTGATACCAATGTCATGTGGCAGTTCATGCTTTTAATCCTGTTGCCCGTTGGCCTTATCCGTATCACGAAACAGCTTGTTAAGGGGGTGTTTTAATGTATGCGCTTTCTGTTCTACTCTTTGGCTTTGGCCTGTTTTGGATTGTCTTTTTTGCTTATCATTTCTTTAAGTATCGCAATCCATATAAGCTCTTTATGGTCTTTGGCAAGAAAGGTAGTGGCAAGACTACGCTCATGTGTAAAATGGCACTTAAATACCGTAAGAAGGGGTGGCACGTCTATAGCAACGTGCATATACCTGGAACTTATCACTTCGATACCGTTGATATTGGTGTTGCCCATTTTCCTGAAAATTCTATCCTGCTTATCGATGAGGTAGGCCTTGTATGGGATAACCGTAATTTCAAGTCCTTCCCGGAACACGTGAAGGTCTATTTCAAATATCAGCGGCAGTATAAACATATCGTGTATCTGTTCTCCCAGTCCTTTGATGTTGACAAGAAGATACGTGACCTTACTGACCATCTGTACATCATCCACAACTTCCTGAACTGCTTTTCCATTGCCAGGCGTATCACAAAGACAGTTGCCGTTGTCCATGCGGATAAATCTGCCAGTGGTGAATCAAAGATAGTGGATGATTACAACATTGATTCCCTGCTCCTGGCCCCCTTCG
>JAETTS010000590.1 GCA_021769025.1 Enterocloster bolteae | reverse complement strand
GTAGATCAGGAAACAATACTGGCTCCGGATCACGGTTCCGTCAGTACCTATCCCTCCTTTGCAACGCCCACAGAAGTAGCAGATGCGCTGATAAAATCCGGCTTTGACGTGATAGAGTCCGCAACCAATCATGTGGATGATTATGGCTACGACTATATCTCCCAGACCTTGGATTTCTGGAAGAACAATTATCCTGACACTCCGGTTCTTGGCATTCATGACAGCCAGGAAGATGCCGATTCCATCAAAACCATAGAAATCAATGGTATTACCATCGCATTTCTGGATTATACCTATGGCACCAACAATCCTGATACCAGAACCACAAATCAATATACCATAGATTTCCTTGACACTGCCAAAGTTTCCGCTGCCATCCAGAAGGCAAAAGAAATCAGCGATTGCATCATCTTCGTTGCCCATTGGGGCCAGGAGGACGAAACAATGCCCACGGAATACGAAAAACAGTGGGCTACTTTTCTGCTGCAGCAGGGTGTTGACGTACTGATCGGCGGTCATCCCCATGTCCTTCAGCCATACGGACGTATGTCCGATGACCAGGGCAATGAAATGGTCATCTTCTATTCTCTGGGCAATTTCGTCTCCGGACAGCGGGAGTTAAAAGAGCTCCTGGGAGGTATGGCACAGTTTACCATTGAAAAGACCACGCTTAACGGCAATAGCTCCATCCGCATTCTTGCCCCTTCCATAAAACCTCTTGTCATGCATTACAGCGATGAGACCGGAGAATATGGGGTATATATGCTGGAGGATTATACGGAAGAGCTGGCATCCGTCCACAGTGTAAAAGAATATATCGGAGAAGAATTTACCCTTTCGAATCTCAAAGCCAAATTTGACGAGATTATGAAAATGAACGTTACTCCTTCCACCGGAACGAACCTTCTGGATGTGATTTTTAATTATACGGACATGATTGATCCCGGTACCGGCAATCTCATCGAAGACACCTGGTCAATAAGCTCTTCCCAGTACTATTCCGATCTTGGGGGTGCCGCCTCGCAAAACGATGATTATGAAGCAGATGATTGATTCACGCCCCTGCACTGATCGATCCTATATGCGCACTGATCCTATATGCGAAGAAGCAGTTTTGCGTTCTTTTCGGTTTCCTGAATGACTTCCTCACAGGTAATTCCTTTGATTTCGGCAATGGCCTTTGCCACATAAGGAAGATTCAGGGAGGAATTACGTTTTCCCCGGTTGGGTTCCGGAGAAAGATAGGGGCTGTCTGTCTCCAAAACGAGCTGGCTAAGGGGTGCGTATGCCACCACTTCTTTCAGTTTACGGGCATTTTTGAAGGTGATTACACCGCCGATTCCCAGATATAGCCCCATATTCAGGTATTCTCTTGCCATCTCCTTTCCGTAGGAGAAGCAATGGATGATTCCGCCGTACATGCCACTTCGCATATACTCCCGGACAATGGTCAGGGTATCCTCCGCAGCTTCTCTGCTGTGGATCATAAAGGGCAGCTTTTCTTCCCTGGCGATTTCCATCTGCGCACGGAACATTTGCTGCTGAAGCAGATGTTCCTCTTTTTCTTTATGCCAATAATAGTCAAGGCCGATTTCCCCGATAGCCACTGTTTTTTTGTGGCGGGAAAGGCTTCTGATCTCTTTAATCGTATCTTCTGTCATCTTATCCGCGTCATCCGGATGCACCCCAACGGCACCATAAATAAACGGATATTTTTCCATTAAGGCGATGGTATCCTTCATTCCGTCAACAGAAGCGCAGGCATTTACGA
>JAETTS010000589.1 GCA_021769025.1 Enterocloster bolteae | reverse complement strand
CCGCCTTTGACTTCAGCTTTTCCGACTCCTCGATCATCCGAACAATCTTGTCATATTTGTTGGAACCGGAAGTCTCCTTTACACAGATGGTCAGCTGCCCTTCCTCCAGCACAGTCCCCGCGTACACATACCCGCCTTTTTCCCTGGCCGCAGGCAAGGATTCTCCTGTCATGGAAGACTGGTTCACGGCTCCGTTCCCTTCCACCACCACGCCGTCAAAGGGGATCACATTTCCCATGCGGAGCACTACCTGGTCTCCTTCCCTGACCTGTTTGGCATCCGTCAGAACTTCTCTCCCATCCGTGAGCTTCCACACTCTGCCTGCGTTCAGGGACATGCTCCTTGCCAGATCGTCCACAGATTTTTTATGGGTCCACTCCTCCAAAAGCTCTCCGATCCCAAGGAGGAACATAACAGAACCTGCCGTCTTCATATCCCGGTGCAAAAGGGATACGGTAATCGCGGTTCCGTCCAGGACAGAAACCCCCAGCTGCCCCCGGCACAGGGTATGTACGCCTTTCCAGATAAATCCGGCCGACCGGCAGCAGACAGCTGCACACCGGACCGGTACAGGAAGAAAGAGTTTCCCAGCCATACGCAGCATGATCTTCCAGATCAGTTTATCCTGATAGTAACGGTTCACTCTGCGTCCGGAATTCTGCCATAGGTGCTCTGGTGCCGAGATCTTTTCACCGGAAAACTTCTGGAGACATTTTATCAGGTCTTCCCTCTCTCCCGCATAGCAGATGACCACGTCCCGGCTCCTCTCATAGACCTTTACCATAGTAACGGAAGGCTGGCAGAGCAGGCCGTATTGGAGGATATCCGCATCCCTGCATGACATCCGCGTGCGGGAAATGTGGATCCGCAGCCGCCCTTTTATCTCATGTAAGATTCGGAACTTCATACTTCCGCAGCCGGTGTTTCCCGGAAATCATCATCGGTTCCGCTTTCATCTTCAAATTCCATTTCCTCTGCCGCCCTCTTCTCATTCACCTGGACAGCTTCCGCATAAACATCCTCCGCGTTTTCCTGGACGATACTGATCGTCCTCATGACGTATTCCTTCGCTCGGAGTACAGCGGCAGTGCAGGAAACATATAGTTTTTTCGCGTCTTTACTGGATAATACTTTGATACCCGCCATACCAAACAGAACCCCGGCAGCAAAGATCCCCGTCTTTTTTACATCCCATTTACAGAATCTGTCCATCATCCCAAACAGTTCCTCCTTCGCTTATTTGTGTTTGTAGCCGGTGTAGAATGTCATAATCATACAGATCACGGCAGCCCACGCCCAGAATTTGTGGTTTTTCATGTAGAAAGCCCTCCTTAATATCTGCATTATAAGGTATGGGAAATCTACTTTCCATCGTTTTTTTCTGTTGAGAAATTCTCTCAATTACTTTGAAAGCGTTGCCTGGCATCCATAGTGAACGCTAGTCTGCTTTCAACGAACCATAGATATCAGGCAACCAAGCCAGTATGAACAAGCATACCGACAGGACGGATTGTGAATACCAGCTGCGATTGTGGGAAGGCGAAGCCCGAAGCAATCTGCTTTCATAGATGGCTGTGTACCTGCTCGCCGGGCGCATGTAGGTTTACAGAACCTGCCCCCTGTGTCTTCGTCCAAATACAAGGAGACAGCATGATATTCGTAACATTCTGGCATTGAATATAGCCGCAGGCTCTGAGTCCTTTTGTCATGGCCAGACAGCATTCTTTCGCTGAAAGACAGAAGGAGGTATGGTCATCCAATTCGATTACACAGG
>JAETTS010000588.1 GCA_021769025.1 Enterocloster bolteae | reverse complement strand
AACCTTGCCTATGTGGCGGGGCTGGCAGACTGTCTCTTAATTCTGGACCGACTGGCTGGGATGCTTCGGAGGAAGGTCTGCCATCTTGTACACAGCGCCGTTCTGGTGGACATGGATCAGTACCGGTTAAACCATGCCGGGGGGAAACTGGAAACGGTGGATACAGTATTTTAACACAGACAGCTTGCCCGCCCCGGAGGTTACGAGGGCAGAAAGGAAGACCATGGACATAGCAAAGGTATTTGGGGTTGTGCTTGATCGTAATGTGGAGGAAGGGCTGGAGCTTCTTTTGTCAGGCCGTTTTTCAGAACTGTGCAAAAAGAGGATGGAGCCCTCCCGGGAGATGGAAAGCAGGAAAATGTATCAGGAGTTGGAAGACCTGGTAATGGGTCATTATCCCGGGGCAAAAGAAGACAGGGAAGAGTTCCTTAACTGGTTTGCAGAGTATGAGGGGGAGGCAAATGAGCACTTCTATCTGCTTGGCATCCGGGACGGTATCCGGGCGGCGAAATGTTTTGCAGCAGTGTGAGGCAGGCATTGTACTCTGCCTGGAACCGGGAAACCGAATTAAGGACTGATCGGGAGGGCAGCAGGTGGAAAGGCGTCTGCTGCCCTCTGGCATTGAAAGAAAGGTGGTGCCATATGGCAAGATTGGCGCAGGGGGTACGGAAGAGGCCGGACGGGACACTTGAGAAGCGCTTTACTGTGGACGGGAAACGGTATTCCATCTATGGAGCTAATAATAAAGAGCTTCAGCAGAAGGAAAAGGAGCTCAGGGCACAGATTGAGGCGGGGATTTATACAGACAACCGCAATATAACATTGGACAAATACTTTAATGAGTGGGAACGGAGCCGACAAGGCATTGTTAAAGCCAGCACCGCGAAATCTACACGAATGAGATATGAAAAACACATCAAGCCTGTGCTGGGAAACAGAAGGATACAGAAGATAGAAAAGCGCGAAATCATTGCATTACAGCAAAATCTCTCCACGAACCATAAAGCATCCGTGGTGAACCTGATCATATGCAACCTCAAAAGCATTTTAAAAGGCGCTGTTGAGGATGAGATCATAATAAAAAATCCTGCTGCCACTGTAAAGCCTCTCAGAACAGATGAAATCCCAAAAGCAGCAGACACCATCCATCGTGCCCTGACAAAGGATGAGCAAGAGGCATTCCTATCGGAAGGAAAAACAGATTGGCTATATGAATTTTTTTGTTTCTCACTCTGTACAGGCATGAGGATCCTTGAGATCGGCGCCCTGGAATGGCGGGATATCGACTACATAAATAATGTGATCCACGTCACCAAGACCCTCTCTCTTACACAGACCCATGAATACGTCGTTACTTCTCCCAAGTCAGAAGCAAGCAAGCGGGATATCCCCATGAATGAGACTATCCGAAGAATCTTACTGAACCAGAAAAAGAAAATGCTTCTGGTATTTGGCGGCAATTCCGTAAAGATGGATAGCAGAATTTTTGTAACCTCTACTGGGAAGGTGATTAACGCAGCCAATTTTTTAAATGTAATGAAGCGCATACTGAGAGAACTGAATAAAAAGGGGGTACATCTGGAACGTTTTTCACATCATGCATTCCGTGATACTTTTGCCACCAGATATATTGAACATGGCGGTAATATGCAGACCTTAAAGACATACATTCTTTGATACGGCGGAAGTGTACGGAACGCCCGGACACCCCCACGACAACGAAGAACTGCTGGGGAAAGCGCTGGCGCCCTACCGGGACAGGATCGTTATTGCGACCAAA
>JAETTS010000003.1 GCA_021769025.1 Enterocloster bolteae | reverse complement strand
TGTCTGGAGAACGGTGTTTAGTTTTACGGGCAGACCTGCTTTTATGGACTGGATTATGGCGTTTTGTACTTTGGGGAGTTGGTCTTTTCCTGTTATTTGCTGGTAAACCTGGGGGTTTAATGTGTCCAGGCTGATGTTGACTGCATCCAGGCCGTTTTCTTTGAGCTCGTGAAGGTGTTGTTCCAGGTTTATGCCGTTGGTTGTCATGGTGACTTGTGTGATTTCAGGGATTGTTTTTAGTTTTCCTATGAGTTGGGGACATCCGGAGCGTACCAGGGGCTCCCCACCGGTGATTTTCAGCTTGGTGATGCCTATGTCGGCGGCTATCTGGCATATGAACTGGATTTCTTCGTAGGTTAACAGGTGTTCTTTGGGGAGGTAGGGTATTTTGTGGGGCATGCAGTAGCGACACTGCAGGTTACAGCGGTCTGTGATGGAGATGCGCATGTAATCGATGGTTCTTCCGTATTGGTCTTTCATGTGTTTGCCTCGTTTTTTTGTGGATGGTTTTGTGGATTTAAGGGGTGGAAGCTGGGGGTACAGGGGGAATATGGTTTGGGAGCCTAGATATATTCCAGTAGAATGTCTATGGTGCCACCGCATACCATTCCCTGGTCTTCGGCATCATCTCCGGTCATGTCTACATGGCACAGGCGGCTGTCTGTCTGGCCTGTCTGGAGCATAGAGCGGGCGTTTGTGACCAGTTCTGCTTCTGTGCATCCGCCGCCGATGGTTCCGATGGTGTTCCCGTCTGGCAGCACCAGCATCTTGGTGCTGACTGCCCGGGGGGCAGAGCCTTTGCGCATGACAATGGTGGCCAGGATTCCGTGGGTTTGGGTATGGGGGAGGTTGAGGATGGCATCCAGGATTTCTCTGGGGTAGCCTCCGTTTCGTTTGGTCTGGTTTTTTTTCTGGATTATCTGGGCCATGATGGCTACTGCTATTTCTTCTGGTGTCTCTGCGCCGATGTCCAGGCCGATGGGGGTGTGGATTTGGTTTACTACATGGGGGTCGGCTCCTTGCTGGATGATGGCTTCTTTGACTTTACTGGTTCTCTTCTTGCTTCCTATCATGCCAATGTAGGCGTGTTGTTTTCTGACTATGGCCTCCAGGCATTCCTGGTCGTAGCGGTGGCCTCTGGTTAGGATGACAAAGTAGGTGTCTTTGTCTCCGGGTATCTGTTTTAGCCCTGGCCTGAAGGGCTGGCAGGTGACCTGGTGGGCCCCGGCTTTTCTGGCGTTGTCTGCGAATTTGGGGCGGTCTTCCAGTACATGGATATGGAAGCCCAGCATTTGGCCTATGTGAATGACTGGGATGGATACGTGGCCGGCTCCGCAGATTATGAGGGTTTTCTCTTTGGACAATATGTCACAGAATACCTGGGTTCCTTTTATAGTGTAGATGCCGCTGCCCTGGATTGTATCGGGGTCTGGCTGGCGACGGGGGAAGAAGGCTTGGGAGGGCTGGAGGGGCCATATTAGGTCGTGATTGGAATAGAGAGCTTTTTCTCCGAAACAGGGGCCTTCTAGTACGGTCATGGCTATGTTTTGGTTGTCATGGTTTATTTCTTTTATGGATTGATATAGGTCTGGCATATAATATGCTCCTTTTTGTTTTGGTACTGTATTTTCTATTGTGAGGAGAGGCCTTGATTCAGGCTTTCCCGAATCCGCAGTTGGGGAATGTGCAGGTGGGGCAGGACAGGCATAGCCCGCCTTCTCCCAGGATTTGGAGATCTTCTTTTTTTAGTGTTTCGCCTGCTGCTATGCGGGGAAGTACCAGGTCAAATATGGTTCTTTTGGCGTACATGACGCAGCCGGGCAGTCCCAGTATGGGGATGGTATGGTTGTAGTATGCCAGCAGGAACATGGCTCCAGGCAGCACCGGGGCTCCGTAGGTGACTATGGATGGGGCTACGGCCCGGATTGCCGCGGGTGTGCGGTCGTCGGGGTCTACGCTCATCCCTCCGGTGCAGATTATCATGTCTGCTCCGGCTGCAAGGAGGCTTAGAATTTTGCTTTGTATCATGGCTGCATCGTCGCTGCTGATTTCATGGCCGATGATTTCCATAGGGTATTGGGATAGTTTTTCTTCTATGACTGGTGTGAAGGTATCGGTGATTCTTTTGTAGTAGACTTCGTTGCCGGTGGTGACGATTCCTACGGTTTTCTTTTGGTATGGAAGAAGCTGGAAAATGGGGATGTTGCCGCCTATGGCTTTTGCCTGTTCCATCTTTTCTTTTTCTATCACCAGCGGAATGATTCTGGTCCCTGCAATTTTGTCTCCGGCGCGGACAGGGAAATTCCCGTGGCGGCTGGCTATCATCATCTCACCTAAGGAGTTGATGGCGTTTAGTTTTTCCCGGTCGATTTTCAGAAGGCCGTCGCAGGTGGCTATCAGTTCTATTTTTCCTTCTTTGACTTGGGAGGGGCGCATGTTA
This sequence comes from Enterocloster bolteae, assembly GCA_021769025.1. The sequence continues at coordinate 20,558 of JAETTS010000003.1, read as the reverse complement.
TGGTTTATACAGATGTCGCAGAGAATCTGGGCGGCATCGTTTTCGTGAAGCTTGGTTTCGTCGTTTTCCCAGATATAAACGTGGTCCTTTCCGACGCTTAGCAATACGGGAATGTCTTCCTGGGTTATCACATGGCCTTTCCGAAATACGGCGTCTTTGGTTACACCTTTGATGATTTGTGTGATATCGTGGCACAGAATCTGGCCGATTGCTTCTTCGGTTTTCATCAGCTTCATGCTGCCTTCTCCTTTCTGGTTCAGGCCATCCGCCCTTCCTATTTCTGTACTGCCAACGGATGCCCCCTACCCTTCAAACGGTACATTTTATTCTCTCACCATCTTATCACGTCTCTGCCTGTATCGCAAGGTGTTTGATATTTTTTTATTACAATAATAAAAATATTTTCATTCATTGTCAGACAATCATATTTTAAATACCGCAGCCTTGTACACACCACTTGTCAAATGATATAGCCTTCTCTTTTCAGAATTCGATATCCATTAAAAAATAGACGGTAACTATACATTGCAGATAACAGGTAACTATTTTTGATCAAGCATATAAACGGAATCTATGGAGGTGAATCGAACTATTATCTACAAGAACAAAAAGCAGAATGATCACTTAAAAAGCCGATATCCCAGTTTAACTAAGATACCGGCTATTTCTATCTAAACGGCTAATTCGTATGTCAATGCAGTCCCACAAGCAGACCAATAAGTGAGCCTGATTAAAGGGAAGCATGTCACTGCATCAACTCTCCATTTTTAAAATATCCAAATAATGGCTTTCTCCAAATCAGTGCTTCAGAAGCGGAAAGCGCATCTAAAATAATAAAATCCCCACTGTCTCCCTCCTGAATCCATGGATTCACCCCCATAATCTGTGCAGGGTAAGATGTTACCATCCCAAAAGCCTTCCACATCTCTTCTTTTGTACTCATATAGCAACAATTAGCCGCAAGATATGCTTGGTCAAGAATATTTCCTCTTCCAAATGGATTAAAAAAATCTTGCATATTGTCGGAAGCCGCCGCCACAGAAATCCCCATCTCCAATGCCTCTCTCACCGGTAGAATGCCTCTCCTGGGGTTAACTTCGTCGGACCTTCCCTGAAGATAAAGATTGGTAGACGGCAGTGTAACCAGTTTGATACCCGCGGATACTATTCCACTTAACAGTTCCCTTCTCTTAGACGGAATGTTGGCACCTAAACTACAAAGGTGCCCAGCCGTGATTCTTCCCTGCCATTGATACGATTCAGCCTTGCGAATCAAATACTGAATGGTCAACGTCTTTGGATCATCTGTCTCATCTACGTGCATGTCAACATCCAGATTATATTTTTTTGCCAGACCCATAACCACATCAACATGTTCTTCTGCTTCTTTCTCCACAGCAGGAATACCCCCAATCAGATCAGCGCCTCTCTTTAATGCCTCTTCTAAAAGCCGACGATTTTCCAGATTCTCCATGATTCCCTCCTGTGGAAATGCCACAATCTGAATATCCAGCTTTCCTTCGGCCTTCATATCCGCCTTTAACTGCCTTATAGCTTCCCAAGCCTCCAGCCCCCACAGATCGTCTACATCCACATGGGTACGGATCCACCTGGTTCCCTGGCGGAAGCACTCCTCGGCTGCCCTGCGTGCCCGGTCATAAATCTCCTCCCGCTTTGCCTGTTTCTTGTATGCATGTGTCTGTTGGATTGCGTCTGTTAAAGAGCATACGTTTTCTCCTCTGCTGTTTAACAGTGCTTTGTCTAAATGCATATGCACATCTGCAAATCCTCTCAAAACCATGCGGCCATTCAGGTCAATCACCTTATATTCCCGTCCAGTCAATTGTTCTGTGTGTTTACTGATCTTTCCATCTATTATACAAAAATCGCGCTTTTGGGTATCTGGGAGGCAGACTCCCTGCCTTATCAAATAATCCATTTTATCCCTCCATAGGTACTGCCAGATACAATTTCTACACTACGCCACCACCACAGTCCCAGTCCCCCCGTGGATTCCCACAGAAGCCTGCTCCAGCATGGTAATCAACGTTTTTCTTCCGGTCTTGGACACAGCGAACTCCACCGCCGCTTCGATCTTAGGAAGCATAGACCCTGGCGCAAACTGCCCCTGACGGATATATTCCCTGGCTTCCTCCACCGTAATTCGGGAAAGCCATTTCTGGTCTGGTTTGGCATAATTAATCGCCACCTTTTCTACTCCGGTTAAAAGTACCAAACAATCCGCATCAAGAAGCTGTGCCAGCCTTGCACTTGCAAAATCTTTGTCGATCACAGAATCCACCTTCTCCAGCCGATTTCCCTTTTTCACCACAGGAACCCCGCCGCCGCCGCAGGCAATGACCACATTTCCGCTGTCTACCAGATTACGGATGGCCTGAATCTCCACAATATCCACAGGCTTAGGGGAAGCTACCACCTTCCGGTATCCCCGCCCTGCATCCTCCATCACATGGGCTCCGGATCTGGCAAGTTCCCTTGCCTCCTCCTCTGTCATAAAATGGCCGATGGGTTTCGTAGGATTTAAAAAGGCGCTGTCCTCCTCCTCCACGCTCACCTGGGTAATCACAGATACTACCGTTTTATAAATCCCACGATTGTAAAGTTCCTCCCTCAACAGATTCTGCATATCCAGCCCGATGTAAGCCTGAGACATGGATACACAGGAAGACAGACTGACCTGGGATGGCATGCAGTTCTGGATCATTCCCACCTGTGGGCCATTTCCGTGAGCCAGAATCACCTCATACCCTTCTTGAATCAAATCTGCCACCATTTTAGAAGCGTTTCCTATGGCTTCCCTCTGCTCAGAAGGATTATTTCCCAATGCATTTCCACCAAGGGCAATCACAACTCTCATAATCCTATCCCCTCACCTTGCCATATTCCTTAAGCGCTTTCACAAAACACTCTCTGGGCGGGTTGACAATCCCTGCGCCAATCTGCCCGATTCCTGCTACCCTGTGGGCAATGCCTGTGTTGATGACAGGCAGAGTCCCGCTATCCAACACCTTTAACAGATCAATTCCTGTGGCTGCTCCCCGAAAATCCATAGGAGGCAGAGCGTAGGCGCTGTTCTCTCCGGTTGTGATAGTATACATGCTTCTGGTATAGTTCACAGCGTCTTCTACCGTTCCCCCTACAAACTGGGTGATGGCCGGAGAAGCTCCCATGGCGAATCCTCCGATTCCCGTAGTCTCCGTTATGGCGCTGTCTCCCAGATCTGGGTTGGCATCCTGATCGTCATATCCGGGAAACAACAAACCCTGGACGTAATTTGCAGGCGCAGTAAACCATTTCTTTCCCAGCCCGCTGACCTGGATTCCAAAATCTACACCGTTTCTGGCCATTGCTGTGACAATAGTAGAATTGGGGATCCCATTTGCCGGATCCAGAATCGACTTGCAGGCAGGCATAGACAGGTTCAGGAAATAGTGGTCATTCCCGCGGATAAAATCAATCGCCTTTTCAATCTGCTGTCCTGGAAATCCGGTCTTTAACATGGACAGTACCAGTTCCCGAAAGAACAGACAGGTAGCCGCTTTGTTTCGGTTGTGACACTCATCCCCCATCTGAACTGCCTGCGCGGTAATGACCTTCAAATCGATCTCCCCGTGAATTCGGATAGCCTTTTGCATCACAGGCATAAATTCCGTTTCAATCCATCTTAAGCGGGCGATCACCGATTGGTCGAATGCTCCGAACCGAAGAACCTTCCCCAGCCCTTCATTGACTGTGCAGTAAGCCCTGTTACCATAAGTCTTGTTCTCTACAATATGTACAGGCATCGAGGGGGAAATGATTCCTGCCATAGGACCCACGGCGCTATGCTCATGGCAGGGCGAAAAAGTAATCTCACCAGAAGCAGCAAGCTGTCTTGCCTCTTCCTCATTTTCCGCTCTTCCTTCATAAATCAGTGCTCCCACCACAGCACCTTTTACCGGATCGCACATTCTGTCCCAGCCAATAGGCGGCCCTGAATGGAGAATGGTATTTTTCGTCATGCCAGGTATCACGTCTATAGCCCGCTCCATTCCCACGAGTACAGGGCTTCCCTTCAGAATTCGGGAAAATGCTTCCTGGTTGGCTTCTTTGATATCTTCCCTATCGCAAAATGCATCCAGCTGTTCAATCAATTCCAGATCGCCCTCTGCGGGGGGCATCCATTGAATCTGATGAGCCGAAATTCCCTGTAGATCCAAATCCGCTTTAAAATTGGGAGCTCCGATGTTGAGAACCGTTAATTCCTGTTGAAACAAATCATTGATTTTCATCTATTTTTCCCTCCCTTCTGATTCCCCAAAAGCTGAGCCGCAAGCTGAGCCGCTTCCACATTACTGTCTGCTAAAATGGCTCCCTCTCCAGCTAAAATGGCTCTTTGCTCCTCCAGATTTTGCCTGTCCTTGTCTGTCCCACATACATATACCACTACTTTTAAGTTTCTCCCTGCTGCTTTTGCTGTCTCTTTTGCCTGACGGATGCCCTCTGCGGCGATCTGGGCCGGATTCTCATGGGATCCATATCCAATCTCCACATCCAGAAGAATCACTCCCACAGCAGGGTCTTTTGCTGCATCGACGATCCACTCTGTCCTCAGAGACGGCTCAATCATGGGATGGGGGCGGCCGTTGGTGAACTCATCTTCTCCCAGATCCAGAAGTACATTTCCCTTTAAATCCCTAGCATCTTCCAGAATCTCCTCCTCATGGTGAGACACATTGCTCCTGAGTTCTGTCAGCCTTTCCCGAAGTACGATCAAAGCCTCTGCGCATAAGGTGCCTCCACAGAAAAATCCTCTGACATATCTCTGTTCCGGCTTTAAATCCATGCTTTCCTTCTGAATCTCCCTGCTTCTGTCTCTTATTCCTTCTGTATATTCCACTCCCTTTTCCAGAGCAACCGCCTTTTTCGCCGCTTCTAAAAGAGTGGAAGCCATACAGATATTCGCAGGCAGATTCTCCCTTTTCTTTCCTTCCAGGAAACAGACTACCACAGGCTTTTTCACCTGCCTTAAAAGATTCCATATGGTTTCCTCCACAGCGGCTTCCGGCGGTTTGGACACCAGCACCAGCACCTTTACCTGTTCCTCCGCGTCCAGGGCTTTTATGCCCTCCATCATCATGATCCCGCCAATACTTTCCTTTAAGTCTCTCCCACCAGTTCCCAAAGCCTGGGCAATGCCGCCGCCAAGACGGTCAATCTGAACCAAAACCTCTTGAAGTCCTGTTCCGGAAGCTCCCACAATACCGATTGCACCTTTTCTCATCTTGTTGGCAAAGCAAAGTCCTGTCCCGTTTATCACCGCTGTGCCGCAGTCCGGTCCCATAACGAAAAGCCCTTTCTCCCTTGCCAGCTCCTTCAATTCCCGTTCCTGCTCCACGGTCACATTGTCACTGAACAACATCACATGCATACCGTTTTTCAAAGCTTTCTTTGCTTCCCTTGCAGCAAAGCGTCCTGGAACAGAGATCACCGCCATATTCGCTTTCACTCCATCTTTCAAGGCCTCTTCCTGAGTCTTATATACATTATCCCGATTCTTCTTTTTATCCTGGCTCCCTGCCAGCTTCTCCTCAATCTCTGCAAAAGCCGCCGAAAGGAAGGTTTCGCTTTCCGCCTCAACGGCCAAAACCAGATCATTGGGGCCTGCTGCTTCTGTCTCCTGGTTTCCAAGGCCCACGTTCATGAGAATCTCCCGATTCATCTCCGTGGCCATCACCACTACCGCCTGGGATACCCCATCCATCTTCTTGATCTTGCTGCCCAAAGACATAAGGGTAACCGAATCAAAATACGCATTTTTCCGAACCAATATTTTCTTCAACACAATCTCCTCCCTGTTTCATTAAAAACATTTAAAATCCGAAAAGCTGCAGCCATACCGCATGCCATGTCAATCCCAGAGGAATGCCCAACTCTTGAAATCCGTTCCATCACCTGTTCCATGTTCTCTCCCCCTGTCATAAATGACTCTGCCAGTTTAATATATATTCTGGGAAACAACTGCCTCACATGAAACGAAAGCATCTCACCAGACACCCTGGTGGTCCTATTCTGCTTCACAGCCTCCCGGATTCCTGCCTCAACAGCTTTTTTTCTCCTTTCCACACCCTTCCAGCCCATACAATTCATGCCAATTAGCATACCGCAAAAAAAATCATCTGCTGAAGGAGTCAGCCCAATTCCTGCTCCAACGGTATCAGCTACCGCTTTCTCCAGTTCCTTATCTACTTCCTTCCCCTTTATCAAATCACACACACGAGCCAAGCGTTTTTCCAATACCACCTGCAAGAAATCCTTCTGAAGGCAAAGACCATCCATGCCCACCTTCTTGATTCCAAAATAGTCCATATAAAAAAGACCTGCTCCACATCCCTTATCTTTTGCGATTTCAGGCAGAAATGCTTCAAACCGGAGCAGCCCTTTGCCAATCCTTACGCGACTTCCCTTTGGCAGGCCCTTTATTTGAAAAAAGGCATCAAGAAAGAAAACCCCAGACTCAGAAAAGAAAAAACAGGCTTCTCCAATCTGTATCCCGTGTTCTCTCCAGAAAACCGCTTCTCCTGAAGCAGGCTTTATGGCCCTGAAACGTTTTATGTCTGCATAGGCACTCCCAGGAACGCCCAGATACTCTTTGTCTTCTGGAAGCAGAGTCTCTATTTCAGTCGCAAGCAAGGTGTATAAGTGTCCCCCTGCTTCCAGATTGACTGCCCGTTCAAACACACTGTGAACCCACACTTTTTCCCTTCTCTGCCGCAAGCTCTCCACCATCTGGCAAAACCGCTGGTCGCAGAGAAAGATGGCATGATCCATACCTAGTTCCTCCGGCCCGGCAGAACCAAATCCAGGAATATGGCAAGAACCGACGCTGGAATCACACCGGAAGTCATACAGATATTTACCGCCTGAGGCATCTGTCCCATAACGTCAGGCACAAGGTTTAAACCCACACCAATCCCCAGAGAAATAGCCATAATCAGCATATCCCTGCTGGTAATCTCCGTGCTGCGGATCAACTCGATTCCAGAAATAAACACCATCACAAACGTAATCAAGGTCGCGCCGCCTAAGACCGGCTGCGGCACACACAGAATTACCGCCGCTACCTTTGGAAAAACCGAAAGTACGACTAAGATTCCCGCTCCCAGGGTAACTACATAATTCGAGAACACACCTGTAAGATTCACTACTCCGATGTTTTGAGTATAGGAAGTATTGGGAAATGCATTAAAAATAGCTGCAAGGGAACTTCCCAATCCGTCTGCCAGTATGGCCCCTCTGCTTTCTTCCGGCGTAGGTTGTCTGTCCTCCGCCACAATGGTCAGGGCCGAGATATCCCCCACGGTCTCTATGGTGGTGGCAAGATACATAAACAGCATTATGATAATGGCTGCCGGCTGAAACTCCCATTTCCAGTGAAGAATCCCTGGAAGTCCCAGCCAGGAGGCTTCAGAGACGCTGGTGAAATCCACCATCCCCATAATAACAGCCACAATGTATCCTGCCACAATTCCTACCAGAATCGAGGCGGACTTCAGCATTTTGCTGTTCACGCAGTTACAGATGATAATGGTTACAATCACAATCCCAGACAGGATGAGATTGACAGGAGCCCCCAAACCAGCTTCTGTGGAACCACCTGCTGCCGCCTTCACTCCGGTGGGAATCAAGGTCAGGCCAATGGTCATCACCACGATTCCCGAAACCAGAGGAGTAAAAATACGTTTCAGCTTTTTCAAAAAGCTTCCCAGAACACTTTCAAACAGGCCTCCGATAAAGCTGGCGCCCAAACATGCACCGATGCCATACTGAGTCGTAATCAAGGATACCGTGGATAAAAAGCCATTGCTGGTTCCCATCACAACCGGCAGCCGGGCGCCTACAGGTCCCAGCCCAACAACTTGGATCAGGGTAACCACACCTGCCATCAACAAAGCGCACTGAATCAAAAGCGTCCCTTCTGCACTGCTAAGTCCTGCAATCCCCACCACCAAAAGGGGAACTGTCACATTTCCTGAAAACATCGCCAGAATGTGCTGCAGTGCGTATACAATACCTGGTCCTAACGGCGGCTTGTCATGAATATTGTAGATAATATCTGCCTTTTTCTTTTCCTCCGCCATTCTTCTCCCCCTTCCATATAAAATGGCAATTCATCTTCTATGCAAAGATAAAGGAACAAATCACCAACAATCCTAAAGCAATCAGCATATACTTCATGTTGTTCTTCACAATGGTTATAACCTCAACTTTAAACCCATCTGACAAAGCTGCCAGATTCACCTGAACTGGGCTTACCTGAGTCCCGATTCCAGCTGCAATGGCCACAAATCCCATAGCGGAAGAAGGCATTCCCAGCAAAGAAAGAGTGGGTAGAATCAGGGCCAGCACTCCTGCGCACATGGCTCCGGAGGGAATGGCAATCAGGAAAGACATAATCACTGCACAGGGCACAATCACCACAGAGGGAGCCTTACCTACCAGGGCCGCCAACTCTTCAAAGGTTCCAAGTTCCGCAATGATATTGATAAATCCCAGGAAGATCCCTACAGAAAATAAGGTTGTCAAAATATATCTGGAGCCGTCGCCTAAAGCCTCGCAGGTCTCATTGATGGTCAAGGGGCTTAAAATAGCTACCAGTACAGCCGTGATAATCACATTGGTCACAGGCATGAAAATATTTACGCCAAACAGTTTGTTGATCTTAGATCCTGCAATCACCATGAGAAGCAATGCCAAGGCAGGAACCGCCTGAACCCACAGCTTGCCAGAAGATGTATCTGTCTCCTCTGCGCCTTCTTCCCCGTTTTCTCCTACTGTCATGATACCCCTTTTATGTACGCCGTATACCGCCAGAGCAGCGCCTAACAACACAAATAGCAAGGTAAAAGGCAACATGTTGGACGCGTGAATTCCAACATCGATTCCGGCGGCATCCGCAGCCAGAACCGTCTCGGTTGAGGCAGGAGATGTGGTAAAGCACACCGCTGTCGCAAGAGCCATACCTGCAATCACCTCTGGGATGGCTCCCACTGCCACAGCCACCAAAGGTGCGATAACCATGGTATTTCCTGCTCCCATGCCAGCCATATATGTGGCAAGCGCCTGAACCAGCACCAGGAATCCGGCAAAAAGCCCTATCTTGTCCTTCAGCACCTTTTTCGCCAAGCTGATAATTGCCTGGAAGCCGCCGCCTTTGGATACCATGACAGCTGCAGCGGCGTAAAGGATAGGGGATGTATAGGAAAACATGGTATTAATACCACCTGTTATTAAAGCTGCCCCATCATGAAGATTGATCCTTCCAATCAGGATTGCAACCAAGCTGGCAATCAGGCCAGCAACCATCATGTGCTTCTTCCACAGAATCAGCACAAGCAAAATGACTACAATGGGAATCAAATGAATAATGAGTTCCATACTCTTCCTCCTTTTCGTCCAGCTCTTGTTATGCCCGGATAATCACTGCTACTGGTCCGCCGCCGTCAGGTCCCTGATGCTCGCCGCCGCCGGACACGTATACCATAGGATCGTCCACAATTGCCGCAATCACGCCATTTACCACTGCTCTTGCATGGCGGGTGTGGTTGATATCGGAATCTGTATGCATGGTATTTCTCCGTCCCCTTACATAACTGTCGGACGAAGCCTCCGCCTTGGCAAACACATTTACAATCTGTTTGTTCTGTTCAGGAGTAGGTACTTTATCTATGGAAAGGCCGGCATTGTCAATGGCCTCTGTTACCGCCCGGTAATCAATGGCATCTTTCATGACACTATGGCCAATGCGGTAGTCGCTGTCTGACGAGGCAGAATTGCCCATCAGGATTATCTCACAGTTTAAAAGCTCAATACCGGCCGAGGTGGAAGCCACCTTGGAATACAGAGACCAATCCTTGCATATTTTTTCGTTTGTCACAGAGCCTTCCGGGATCTCTCCCAACGCCAGGGCCACCCCCAGGGCAGAAGCACCTCTGTTGTATCCCATGGATTCATAGGTGTCGTGAGTCACCACATCAAAACCTCTGCCTTTGGCCTCCAGGATTCTCTCTGAAGTCAGCAAAGGACATTTAATCTGTACAAAATGAACATCCTCCGCCTTGTCAATCCCGGCTTCCTTCATAAGCTCCAGCACCACTCGCTTTACCTCGTTTACCATAACCACCGTTCCCTGCTCCTCAGGCAAGAAGTCTCTGGTAAATCCAGAACTGACAGCCAGACGGCCTTCCGGATGATTTACGGCTTCCCCGCCTTCTTTTTTCACAAAAATCGTGGCATGAGGCGACATGACTCCTTCCGTACCTCCGGACATAACAAAAGCAACCTTTTGACTCACTTTCTTTTTGTCCCATCCGGTCCGTTCTGCGATTAACTCCCGAAAACTCACTGTAGATAACGCTCTCGTGAAGTCGTTCACACAGCCATTCCCTTCGGTTTTCCCCAATACCGCAATAATCTCCTCTGGTTTCACGGTTTTGTTGTCCATCAATTTTTCCAGTTCCCGAACATCGTCTGGAGACGACATCTCAATTCTGAATACATCTACCTTCATATCTTCCTTCTCCTTTTGTATGATTATGTGATTGGTTGAATGGTTCAAAAGTCTGCAGAACTTTTCGGTAATGCAAGTATAACATGTACGATTCCCATTGTCGTTGTCGTTTATTCATAATTATAGTTTTGGATTTTGTTATTGAAAGACAAAGAAATAGATAAGATTCAGATTTGCCCGGTGCGCCCGCCACATCTTCATGTGTGGTTCGTCCGCTGCCGGGCCCATGCAGGTTTCCTTCGAGATTCATGAGATGTACTACCGTTCACCCACTGCCATCAGCCACAGATAAATATTATATGCAAATACCACTTCAGCCAGATTCTGGCCTTGCTCAAAGCTGATTCCCAGCTCCTGAAGCTTCTTCGCCCGATAGCGGATCGTATTATAATGCAGAAACAGGATTTCCGCTGCCTTTTTATAATTAAAGTTGGTGTCAATCAGCGCTTTCATGGTCTCCATCAGATTCGTGTGATTTCTCTTGTCATACTCCAGGATTGTCCCTAGTTTGTCATCTACATAATCCCAGAGAAGCTCCTTGTCCGACACCTTTTCAATCAGTTCATAGATTCTGTTCTGGCTGTAAGAACTGACATAGGATTTCTGATAAATATAATATCCGATGGTCAGCATAGACAGAGCCTGCCGGTATCCTCTGTGTATTTGCTCAGGCCCGTCTATATCCAGGGAAATCCCAAGTCCAAGCCTTCCGTTGTAAGGGATATAACCGTCTATTCCATTCTTTAGTTTATTGGCCAGTTCCTCAATGCCGATTTTATCATGGGCTCTGGTCAGCACAATCAGAGCATCCTCACAAAACACAATGTGAATCCCTCTCCTGTGTCCTGTCAATGCTCTCACTTGTCTTTCCAGCCACTGTTCATTTAAAAGGCGGTTATAAAACTGGTACTTCTGACTTTCTTCACAGTCTGCCAGACGGAGGATCAGAAGATACATGGGAAACACAAAATTTACGTCGTAGGCCTCCAATTTCTGTGAAATCTCCGAGGGGCTGGTTATATTTCCCAACAGCAGGCCTCTTAAAAAACTGTCTTTAAAGATCTTGTGCTGCATCAGATCCACATCATTTTTAAAAAATACTGTGGCAAGAAGCATGGCCGCCTGCTCCACTGCTATATACACATTTTCATCGTGGCTGCTGCAATCTTCCAGAAACAGATACCCAAACAAATCCATCCCGGACTGTATGGGAAATAAGATACAGGGTTCCTGGACAGAGTGAATCTCAATATGCCGGCCATGGGCTCCGGTAATGGTCTCCCACCCTACCTGCTCTCGAAAGACCACAGAGCAGATGTTCTGGTACTCCCTGTCCATAAGAGTAATATTTTTTCTGGTGATCTCCGCCAGCTTCCTGGTCAGAACCTGAATATCAGCTCCTGTCAGAAGGAGGCTCACCATGCTTCTGTGAACCTGATCCCTGTATTTTAGCTGGCTGATCTGCTCCTCCAATACAGAGGACAAGACCACATTCACATAGCTGGACAGGTTGGCATCCGGCGGCAGCTCGATAATGGGAAACATCAGTTCATTGGCCTGATCCAGCATAGTCTGAGGAATCTCATCTATATACCGCATGGGCTTAATGCAAATCCCTGCCACCATTTTATTATTCAATGCCGGAATCAGAGTGGCCATCTTCCCTTTCTCACTGGCAATGGGATACAGTGTGGTGATCAGTAAGGTATTCTCCTCCACATAGGGCAATATATCCGGAACTTCCATCAGGGAGGCAGTCTGAACCAGCCGTCCCAGACCGTTTTCTCCGGCAATCACCTTGCATTTTTTAAATCCTTCCAGATTTAAAATATCCCTTAATGTCTGCTTCATGGTTTTGCCTCCTCCTGCTAGTTTTGTAACAGCGATTGTATCATAAATCTGAGAAAAACAGAATAAAAATACCAAAAATCTGAGAAAAAAAGCATAAAACAAGTGCAAAATGCCTTATATAAAGGTATAATAGACTTAGTTGATGGTCGTTATCCAAAAACTTTATGAAAGGAGAATATACATGTATGCAGGAAAGAACGTAACCCGGGTGGATGCCTATGACAAGGTGCTGGGGCGGACAAAGTACACGGATGATCTGTGTGACAAAGGCGCGTATGTCGTCCGGATCCTTCATTCATCCATCGCCCACGGCAAAGTGGTATCCATAGATACGTCCAAAGCAGAGAAAATACCTGGCGTCGTAAGGATATTCACCTGCTTTGATGTGAAGGAGAAAAACTATTTTCCTACAGCAGGCCATCCGTGGTCTACGGACGCAGCCCACCAGGATGTGGCGGACCGGCTGGTGCTGACGGAGGATGTCCGGTTCTATGGAGATGATATCGGGGCCGTGGTGGCGGAAGATGAAGTGGCGGCTTCTCAGGCCATTGAAGCTATCCGCGTTGAGTATGAGGAGTATCCTTTCGTGCTGGATGTGCAGGAGGCCATGAAGGACGGCGCACCCCAGATACATAAGAATTATCCTAACAATATTTTGAAACATACTTCCATACGGCAGGGGAATTATGAGGAGGCTGTGAAGGAGCCGGGGCTTATCAAGGTGGAAGGATGGTATGAGACGCCTGTGGTGCAGCACTGCCACCTGGAGAATTTTATCTGCTATGCCCAGATGGAGGGGGATCGGATCAACATTGTTTCCTCCACGCAGATTCCTCACATTGTCCGCCGGGTGGTGGGCCAGGCCCTGGGAATCAGCTGGGGGAAGATCCGTGTCGTCAAGCCGTATATCGGCGGTGGGTTCGGCAATAAGCAGGATGTGCTGTATGAGCCTCTCTGTGCATGGCTGTGCATGCAGCTGGGCGGACACCTGGTGAAGATCGATATTCCCAGGGAGGATACCTTTGTGTCCAACCGGGTGCGGCACTCTATCCGCAGCCATATCATTTCCTGGGTGCGTCCGGACGGAACCTATGCGGCCCGGAAGCTGGAGGCATTTTCCGACCAGGGGGCCTATACATCCCATGGACACAGCATCGCCGCCAAGGGGGCAGGTGCATTTCCCCAGCTTTACCCCTGTGAAAATGTGGAGGTGGATGCCTACACGGTATTTACCAACAAATCCGTGGCAGGGGCCATGCGGGGGTACGGCATTCCTCAGACCATGTGGGCGGTGGAAGGCCACACAGAGGAGGCTGCTGCAAGGCTTGGCATGGATCCTGTGGAATTCCGGCGCAGGAATCTGATGCCCGTAGGTTATGTGGATCATTTTTCGAAAAACGAACTGTATGACGACAGCTTTAACCAGTGTCTGGATAAGGCTATGGCTGCCATGGATTATAAGCGGAAGTATCGGGAATATCAGAATCAGACAGGGGATATCCGCCGGGGCATAGGCGTGTCTGTATTCTGGTACAACACGGCTGTGTGGCCTATTTCTCTGGAGACTTCCTCCTGCCGCATGGTCTTAAATCCGGACGGTTCCCTTCAGGTTCAGCTGGGTGAGACGGAGATCGGGCAGGGGGCGGATACGGCTTTTGCCCAGATGACCGCCGATGTCCTGGGCGTACCGCTGGAATCTGTCCATGTCATATCCTGCCAGGATACGGATGTGACGCCTTTTGGAACCGGCGCTTATGCCTCCAGACAGACTTACACGGCAGGGTTCTCCATCCGGCAGACCGGGCTTCTTCTGAAGGAGCGCATCCTGGAGTATGCCCATGGATTGACCCGCATGCCTTCTTATAATCTGGATATTGTTGACGGAAATATTGTCCGGACCACAGACGGACGGATTCTGATGACTCTGGGGGAGCTGGCCGCGGAGGCTCTGTACAGTTTAAGCAACAGCCAGCACCTGACGGCGGAAAGCACTGCCCAGATTAAGTCCAATGCCTATTCCTTCGGATGTACCATCGCGGAGGTGGAGGTGGATATTCCCATGTGCAAGGTAAAGCTTCTGGACCTTGTAAATGTCCATGATGCAGGAAACCTGATTAATCCGGCTCTGGCGGCGGCCCAGGTTCATGGAGGCATGAGTATGGGCATCGGATTCGGGCTGTCGGAACAGCTGATGTTCGATGAGAAGACAGGGCGCGCCCTGAACAATAATCTGCTGGATTATAAACTGTCCACCTGTATGGACCATCCCCGCCTGAAGGCGCTGTTTGTGGAGAACCCGGAGCCTACCAGTTCCTTTGGGACCAAAGGCCTGGGAGAGCCGCCTGCCTGTTCCGTGGCTCCTGCCATTCGGAATGCGGTGTATCAGGCAACGGGAGTATTTGTCAACAAGGCGCCTGTGAATCCTCACAACCTGTTCGCCAGGTTTAAAGAAGAGGGGCTGTTATAGGCAGAAAGGAGGTTTTACTATGTATGATATCAAGGCGCTTTATGAAGCCAAAAGCGTGAAGGACGCGGTCCGTCTTCTTGTGGAACATCCGGAAGCCCTGGTTATTGCAGGGGGAAGCGATGTTCTTATAAAGATACGAGAAAGGAAACTTGCAGGAAGAGAGCTTGTGAGCATCTACGGGATTGATGAAATGCGCGGTGTCAGCTATGAGGCGGACGGAAGCATCCGCATCGGTTCTCTGACCAGCTTTTCCCATATTACCAACGACCCTATTATACAGAAGCATATCCGGGTGCTGGGGGAAGCGGTGGACATGGTAGGCGGTCCCCAGATACGGAATATCGGAACCATCGGTGGCAATACCTGCAACGGGGTGACTTCTGCGGATTCCGCCTCTACCCTTCATGCCTGGGATGCCGTGGTGGAGATTACGGGGCCGGAGGGCGTGCGCCAAATCCCCATTGAAAAATTTTACATCAGGGCCGGTGTTGTGGACCTTCATCAAGGGGAAGTGCAGACGGCGATTATCATTCCGAAGCCGGCTTATGAAGGATATTTCGGACACTATATCAAATATGCCATGCGCAATGCCATGGACATTGCAACCCTGGGCTGCTCGGTGAATGTGAAGCTGTCGGAGGACAAAACGGTGATTCAGGATGTACGGATCGCCTACGGCGTGGCAGGACCGGTGCCGCTGCGTGCGGTTTCGGCGGAAAAAGAGGCAAAGGGTAAACCGGTGTGCGAAAAAACGGTGAAAGATTTTGCGCAGGCCGTCCTGGAGGACATCCGGCCCCGGGACAGCTGGAGAGCATCCAAAGCCTTCCGCCAGCACATTGCCGTGGTTTTGGCGGAACGGGCGCTGAGAGAGTCCATCAGACTTGCAGGAGGTGAATGTGATGAGCAGACAGTATAAACTGGTTTCCTGTACCATCAACGGGAAGAAGGTGGAGAAAATGGTGGACGTCCGTGCCTCCCTAACAGACATGCTGCGAGACGACTACCGCCTTACCAGCGTGAAAAAAGGCTGTGAGGTAGGGGAGTGCGGGGCGTGCAATGTGATCATCAACGGGGAGTGCTTCAACTCCTGTATCTACCTGGCCGTATGGGCGGAAGGAAAGGAAATCCTTACCTTAGAGGGACTGGCCGGGCCTAATGGAGAGCTCTCCGATATCCAGCAGGCGTTTCTGGATGAGGCGGCGGTTCAGTGCGGCTTCTGCACTCCCGGGTTTATCATGAGCGCCGTGGAGCTTCTGGAGGCGGGCAGGGAATTTTCCGATGAGGAAATCCGCAAGAAACTGTCCGGCCATCTGTGCCGGTGTACGGGGTATGAAAATATTTTCAAGGCGGTGAAGAAGACCATGCTTCGGAGGCTGGGGAAGGAAGAGAAGGCGGAATTGGTATAGAAGTGTAACATAATGGAAAAACGCACCAAATCATGGCGTTCTGTCATTTGGTGCGTTTTTTATAAGTTTCGTCCTTTTGCAAATTTATCATACAATTCACGAAAGGGATGCATGAATGCTGGATGAAAGCACCCAGGCAAGCTTTGGCTTTTGGGGATGGCCGCTAGGGGCACTTAGCCGTGACGAGAAGGCAACACTCCTAAATCCTTCGTACTCACTGGCTATATCCGCCCCATTCTTTGATAGTATTGTACTCTAATCCAATCAGATTCACAACTCCAAACTTACCCCTCATCAAGCTGACTGTAAGATGATCACCATCTATATGCTCCCACCTACAAACTGCAACATCATCAGCAAAACCAAAGTTATGTGCAAAATACGCATCGGTTGAAAACGCACTGTCAACATTCTCATAACCTTCAGGCATCCCATCACCCATAGTGTATCCCTGCGGAACATATCCTAGATTCTCAGGATAAATTTCTTCATCATAGCTAACTATACTCGCGTACAAGTATTGTCCTTCGGTTTTAACAGGCCATCTTACACCATCTGTAAAATTACAGAAAATAATATGAAAGTATCCGTAATCATCGTCCGGATCATGAAGATATATCTTATCACCATTATCCTCCCGTATATAGTTGGGAAACAGTTCCTGTAAGTACTCGATAGTTGTAGGTAACTCAATTACTTGTCCGCGTATACAAATCTGGTTGGCCTGTAATCCGGTCTCAGGAAACGTATATATACCCGGATTAAACCTGGTACCCACCCTATCGTCCATATCCTGATACCATTCCAAAGGGTAATATTTACTCTCGTCCCATGTAGAGACAGATTTTGTTTCCTGCATAGCAGCTGTGGATTCCTCCACAGCCTTCTTAGCTGCTTCACTCAACGTAGGATTCTCTATCGGAGTAACCTCCTGCGATGTCTCCTCCGGCTCATTATCTTCGACAACCTCAGAAACTTCAGATACAGCTTCTGTAGTTGTAGCAGCTGTTGTCGTCTGTACTGACTCAGTAGCGCACCCATTAAGAACTGCCATTGCCGCTACGATAAATACTAACGCCTTTCTCTTCATTATTTAATCCTCCCAATAATAAAATGTTTTTATTTCATATAACTCTTGTCATTATATCATTTTTGGGGTGTAAAACAAATATATTTTATGACTTCCTTTACTAAAATTTTCCGATTTTTATATAAGTTCCAATTATGATATGATTGCAATAAAAATATTGACACCACCATGGATTCATTGTACAATCTAGTAACAGTTCAGGGATACCTGAACTGTTGCACAATCTGCAAAAGTATAACAAAGGCTAGGAAGAGAAGAGTAAGCAGTTAGATATGATACAGAGAGTCTGAGCAGGTGAGAACAGGCACAAAAGGGGCTGCTGAAAATGGTCTCGGAGCTGCGTACCGAAGCTAATACACTACCTGCTATTTCCACAAGGCAGTACAGATGCCAAGGCTGCGACGGGTTCACCCGTTACTGTGATAGACTATCGATGAATCATTTCTCATCCGTAGTTGATAAGGCCTGTATCGTGAGATACAGGTGAATTTAGGGTGGTAACACGAAGCGTCTGCTCTCGTCCCTGAAAAAGAAATTTTTCAGAGAGGAGGGCTTTTTTATGGACAAAAAGGAATAAACCCTAAGGATGAATGTCCGAAACACACTGCAAAATAAGTTATCACCATAAATTTAAGAAATGAGGTATGTCATATGAAAGATATTTTAATTGGCGGAGCATGGCCCTATGCCAATGGTTCTCTGCACATAGGCCACATTGCCGGATTACTGCCGGGAGATGTGCTGGCCAGATACCACAGAGCCATCGGAGATAATGTATATTATGTATCCGGAAGCGATTGTCACGGAACTCCCGTGGCGATCCGTGCAAAACAGGAAAACAGAACGCCCAGGGAAATCAGCGATTTTTATCATCAGGAGTTCGTGCAATGTTTCGAAAAGCTGGGGTTCAGCTATGATGTATATACAAAAACCTCCGACGACGCCCACAAGAATTTTGTGAGGGAATTTCACCGGAAATTATACGAAGGTCCTTATGTCTATGAAAAGGAGTCTCCCCAGGCCTATTGTGAAAACTGCGGTACTTTTTTAGCTGACCGTTTCGTGTTGGGAAAATGTCCCAAATGCGGAAATGATACCAGAGGTGATCAATGTGATACCTGTGGTTTCGTTCCGGAACCGGAAAGCCTGATAGAACCAGTCTGTGCCGTGTGCAAAAAGTCGGTCACCTTCAAAAACTCCAGGCACCTTTATATAGCCATCACAAAGTTGAAGGCAGAATTAAAGAAATTGGTTGACAGCCACCCGGACTGGAGGAAAAATGCCGTCGCATTTACGAACAGATATATAGATGACGGTTTAAGAGACCGGGCATTGACCAGGGATTTGGAATGGGGCGTCAAAGTCCCCAGGGATGGTTATGAAAATAAAACCATCTATATATGGGCGGAAAACGTACTGGGATATTTGTCTGCAAGCAAAACGGCGGCCGAAGCAGGAAATGGGGATTTTCACGCTCTCTGGGGAAAAGATGCCAAGCATTATTATGTACACGGGAAAGATAATATTCCTTTTCATACCATCATATTGCCTTCCCTTTTGCTGGCTAACGGCGGTCCATGGCACTTGCCGGACCAGATTGTGTCAAGCGAGTATTTAACAATCGAAGGCAGAAAAATATCCACCAGCCAGAATTATGCAATATGGGTGAAGGATCTGCTGGAGAAGTATGAGCCGGATTCCATCCGCTACTTCTTCCTGGCCAACGGTCCCGAAAAGAAAGACGGGGACTTTTCATGGAGGGAATATGTTCACAGTCACAACGGCCTGCTCCTTGGCGCTTATGGGAATTTTGTAAACCGCTGTCTGGCATTTATTGAAAAGTATTGTGATGGGGCTGTTCCAGATGGAGCTGATGATCCGGATGTGAATACGCGCATAGACAGCTTGTTTATTTCTGTTGGAACACAGATTGAAAAAGGTGCTTTTAAGGATGCCATTACTGAAATATTTGACTTTGTACGAGAGGTAAATAAATTTTTTGATACGGAGCGCCCCTGGATCACACGGAATACGGATAAGACCGCATGTGATCATACACTGTATCAATGCGTCCAGATAATCGCTAATCTGGCTGTGCTGCTGTCACCATTTTTACCATTTTCATCCGAAAAGGTGTTGGGATGGCTGAATATCAGCGGCAGATGGGGGAGAAAATCTGTGCCGGCCGGTTATGCTCTCCCGAAAGTTGAGTTGTTATTTCAAAGAATTGATAAAAAAATAATAGAGATTGAAACGGAAAAGTTAAAGTCTATTTTGTGAACTGATTTTTAGCAGATGGAGGTATGTTTCGGCGTATGCGGCGGAACGTCAGCCGTAAGGACAGGGGCGGAGAAATCCGCCCCTGTTAATCTGAGTCCTTCTCAATCAGAGTTCTTCTCAATCAAAATCCTTCTCAAAGGCCAGGATCTGCCCGGTATAAGCATCCACATCGCAGGAATATTCTGTTGTTCCCACCTTCCACTCTATCTCATATTCGGCATCGCCGTCATCATAATCAAGCTCTGCTTTCAAATACTGGGCATCCGCCGGGGCGATACCGGCATATTCCAGGGCAATCTGCTCTGCTGTCTCCGGCGAAATCATCTCTCCTGACACATAGCTCTGATGATTCTTGCCATCTCCATGCTGGAAATGTTCTGTATCGTGGTCATATTTTAAAATTTCACCGGTCAATGCGTCTATACTGTAGTCGTATTCCGTATTGTCTTTAAAAAATTCCACATCATACTGCCAGCGGCCGTCATCAAATTCCAGCTGGACATGTACAAAGCCTGCCTCTTCCTCCTTCAGGCCCGCATGGTCTAAAGCAGCCTGCTTTGCCGCATCTGTGCCGATATACTGTCCGTCCGCACCGGGCTGCGCCTCTGCTTTGCTGCCACTGCCCTCACGGGCCGGTGCGCTCACGCTTTGTCCGGGCGTTTCCTGTCCCCTGGCACCTTGTTCCGCCGCCTCCGGTGCGCTGTCACTTTGTGCCGCCACTTCCCGGACATCTATTGTCTGCGGTTCCTCTGTCGGCGCGGATGTCATATTAGATGCAGATGTCATATCGGGTACTCCGCTTTTACAGTCCATAGAGATAATCTTTCCTGTCACCGCATCCACAACATAGTTATACTCTTCGCTTCCGCTGGCAAACGCAATCTCATATGTGGA
>JAETTS010000587.1 GCA_021769025.1 Enterocloster bolteae | reverse complement strand
GGGGGTGTTTATCTCCAGCGGTCTCAGCGGCACCTACAACATCATGCGCATCTGCATGGAGGAGTTTGAGGGGCTGGACTGCTTTGCAGTGGATACCAAAAATATCGCCATCGCCGCCGGTATGAACGCTATCCAGGCTGCCCTCTACCTGGAGGAAGGAATGGAGTGGGAGGAACTGAAGGAAACTGTGGTGAAAAATCTGGGCAAATCCAAAGTATTCTTCTCCCTTTCCACCCTGGAATATCTGAAAAAGGGCGGCCGTATCGGTCTGGTAGCTTCCCTGTTCGGCACCCTCATCGACCTTAAACCGGTCATCTCCTGCAACGATGACGGCGTTTACTACGTAGCCGGAAAGGTGCGGGGACGAAAGCAGTCCGTTGAAAAAGCCAAGGAGCTGCTCAAGAAATTCGGCAGCGGCGCAGTAAGGTACAATCTTGCCGTTATGCACGGCGGCGCCAAAGACGAAATTGAAAAGGTAAAGGAGGACGTGCTGGCCATGTTCCCCCATCCCCAAATTTTTGTGGAAGGGCAGATCAGCCCCGCCCTGGGGGTTCATACCGGTCCAGGCCTTATTGGCATGGCTCTGCAAATCCTATAAAAACAGCTCCCCTGCCGGAAAATGTACCGCCCCAGGTTGTGCGGACAGCACAAAAAGGCCCCTGGGTAGGAAGTATGAATTTTTAAGAGGAGAGGCGTCGCGCAAGCGGCGCTTCTCCAGTTTTTAACTGGATGCGTTCATAATTATAAAAGTGGATAAATTCATCTATGAGCTCTCTGGCTTGCTGGAAAGATTTTATTTTTTGGCGGTAAATACACTCTGTCTTGAGAATGGAGAAGAAATTTTCAGCCATTGCGTTGTCATAACAGTTTCCCCGTCTTGACATTGAGGGCGTAATGCCATATTCTTTAGTCAGGTCAAAGTATGCTTGGGATGTGTACTGACTGCCTTGGTCGCTGTGGAGCTGCAATCTCCCAGCGGCCACTTTTTCTTTTCTCTTTGCAAGCCGTATAGTATCCAACACCAGGCTTACTGTTTGTTGGGTAGCCATCTTGTAGGCTACAATACTGTTGTCATAGAGGTCCCGAATTATAGACAAATAGAGGACACCCTGCCCAGTGTGGATATAAGAAATATCTGTGACCCATTTCCTGTTAGGATGATCTGCTTGGAACTCTCTATTGAGCAAATTCTCATATTTGTGAGTCTGTTCTTCCAGCTGAACCCACTTTCTGGCTTGGCGAATCTCTGCCAATAAGCCGTACTTTTTCATTACCCGTAATACAGTTTTAGGATTATGATGGACCCCTTGCTTCTCCAACCACAGCCACATTCTTCGGTAGCCATAGGTCTGCCTGCACCGATCCTGCTGGACTCGAAGAACCTCTGCCAATTCTGTGTCCGGCTCTGGCCTGCCTATTCGCTTGCAATAATCATAATAACCGCTTCTGGATACTCCAAAAAGCTGGCACATGACCAACACCGGATATTCTTGCCTGTGCCGGTATATGACTGCATACTTTACCTTTGTCCTCACCTCCTTCCTGTAGACCGCAGAAAATCCCGCAGCAACTCGTTTTCCATCTTCAGCCGCTTGTTTTCATACTTGTACTCCGCAAGTGTTTTTGCCGGTTTGCGGCCTCGCTGTTTTGATATGCCCTGTATTTCTTTCTTACGTTCCCGTTTCAACAAACTATGTACCGGCCTATATCCACTCAGTCCCAGTGCATTTTCCACCTGTTTCTGTGTCATCCCTTGTGCCAGCATTTCTTTGATTTGAGGCAACAGCTCCATTGT
>JAETTS010000586.1 GCA_021769025.1 Enterocloster bolteae | reverse complement strand
GGAGACAAACAAGATACCCTATAAGCACAAGGTATCCAACCGCCTAGGCCAGTGGAATGGCCGGGGCACCACCCGGGGACGTATGGGGAGCGCTGGTATTCCTGCAGGCCAGATGTTTCAGTATGAGATTGTGGTTTATAAACAAGATTTGGAGAAAGCAAGATATTTGATAAGGACACAATAAACAGATTCTTTTCTATAAAATATAAGGAGAAATTATGGACATTAACATGACAACCGGCCTTCTCCCCAGCCAATCTGCTCCAGCCGTTTCCAGACATGGAAAGAAGCCAAATAAGGCGGCCAGCCAGGCCAGACCATCACCGGAATTAGACACCTTTGAATCCACTTCTTTCCAACGGTTTGGAGACCGTATGGTTTCCGGTTCTTTGGACAGCCTGCATATAAGCGGCCCTGTCCCGTCGCCTGGAACGCTAAAAACCTTTGACCCGGATGCCAAAGATCCCATCGATTGGGAACGCCTGGAAAAAGAGTGTTTCACCAACAGGCAGGTCACTCTGGAAAATGCCGATTCCCTCATGAGAAACGTGGATCACATGGTCTCCATGTATGTGGCGGTAAAAAGTGACCTGGAAGAACGGTATGGAGATCAGGAAGATATCCTGGCGGAAAAAATGGATCGCTTAAACGGATTGTTTGACAAGGCCAAGGGACAGATATCCGATTCCTATGAAAGATGTGTAGGCCGATTTTATGAAAGCATGGGGAAAAAAGGAATCGCTTCCACTATGGGTTCCAGCCTCTCCTCCGCCATAGACCGCAGGGTGACAGAGATGGAAGAAGCCGGAAAGGAAAGCGGAGTCTTGCAGGCCGACAAAGGGTATTCCTATGAGCACAAACAGCTTGTCATGGAAATCTGGGCGTTTAACCGGCGGGAAGAAGGAGCGTTGTCCACGCCTCCCTCTGCGGATGAGAATGCTTCCTACAGCCTGGAAGATCTGGAAGCTGCAGGCTTGGCTGCAAAAGCTGCCGCCAATATGGATGCCAGCCATCTTCACCTGATGAGTGATGAAGAGCTGGGCATCTACCTTGCAACCCAATACATAAAGATGTCCTGCGCACTGGGGCACTCCAAGGCAGGCGAAGAGATGTCCGATGTGATCTTATCCTCCTTTGAGGCTTATCTGAACCAGTATTCAGATAAATCTCTGTCCACCAGGAAGGGAACCGCCGATGCCTATGCGTATATCCTGGATCAGTATCGGTCTGGAATGGATATCCGAAGTGCAGTGACACAGGCCGGCCAGAGATACGTAGGAGACAGCTTCTTCTCGGATTTTCTCCACTTTGGAAGCGATATCGCCGTGTCTCTCTCCACCTGCTACAATTTGGAGTTAGGTCAGTTTATGAGGGATCTGGAAGAATACGGCCCCTCGGCAGTGATTGCTTCCGTTTCCGGAACCGGACAGCACAGGCTGTCTGCATACCTGTGATTGTTGCGGTTTTAATCATTTAACCGCCACTGCCAGGCGATCTAATGCCGTCTTAAGAGGAAAGGAGCGGAACTTATGGAACAAAACCTGTCTCACTATAAAATTTTCTACGAGGTAGCCAAAGCAGGCAACATCTCAAAGGCTGCCAAAGAGCTTTATATCAGCCAGCCGGCCATCAGCAAAGCCATCGGAAAGCTGGAGGACAGCCTGGACACCGTACTTTTCACCAGAAATTCCAGAGGCGTCCAGTTGACGGAAGAAGGCCATATCCTGTTTGAGCATATCCGTTTTGCCTTTGACGAGTTGGCGGCCGGGGAATTGGAATTAAAGCGGTTTCGGGAATTT
>JAETTS010000585.1 GCA_021769025.1 Enterocloster bolteae | reverse complement strand
CAGTATCACCTGATTGACATGCTCCGTCTGTCCAAATTCACCTTCATGGAGACCAGGGCGCAGAAATGGGAAAATTATAAATATACATTCAACCGCAGGACATTCTTACTGCAGAATGGTCTGTATATTGCCATTATCCTGATTTTCATCGGGCTGTGTATCGCTGCCCCGGTGGTAAAGAATGTAAAGCTGCTAACCTATAACAACATTTTAAATATCCTGCAGCAGGCCTCTCCCAGGATGTTCCTTGCGCTGGGCGTGGCAGGACTTATCCTGCTTACAGGTACGGACCTTTCCATCGGGCGTATGGTGGGCATGGGTATGACCACCGCAACCATCATCATGCACCAGGGCATCAATACCGGCTCTGTTTTCGGACACGTGTTTGATTTTACAGGTATGCCCATCGGCTTAAGGGTTATATTTGCACTGTTTATGTGTATTGTGCTTTGTACGTGCTTTACGGCCATCGGAGGTTTCTTTACCGCCAAATTCAAGATGCATCCGTTCATATCGACCATGGCAAACATGCTGGTAATCTTTGGTCTTGTCACGTATGCTACAAAGGGCGTGTCCTTTGGCGCCATTGAACCGGCAATCCCGAAGATGATCATTCCAAAGGTAAACGGTTTCCCAACTATTATCCTCTGGGCAGTGGCGGCAATTGTGATTGTATGGTTTATCTGGAATAAAACCACCTTTGGCAAGAACTTATACGCAGTTGGCGGCAACCCGGAAGCTGCCGCGGTTTCAGGTATCTCCGTATTCGGTGTAACTATGGGTGCGTTCATCCTGGCAGGTATCCTTTATGGATTCGGGTCCTGGTTGGAATGCGCAAGAATGGTGGGCTCCGGTTCCGCTGCTTATGGTCAGGGCTGGGAGATGGATGCAATCGCGGCCTGCGTGGTGGGCGGCGTATCCTTTACCGGCGGCATCGGTAAGATTTCAGGCGTGGTAGTCGGTGTGCTGATATTTACCGTACTGATTTATTCCCTTACAATTCTTGGTATTGATACAAACCTTCAGTTTGTATTTGAAGGTATCATCATCATCACGGCTGTAACCCTTGACTGTCTGAAGTATGTACAGAAGAAGTAAGATTTGTGGGATGCGGGGAGTGAGGCGCATCCGTCCGTAAGTGGAATGAGGCTGGCTGCCTGATCTGCAGCCGGCCTTTTTCTGTCCTATGGTCAGGCCCAGCCAAAGGCAGCCAGCCTCTGGCTCAACTATAGTCCGCAGGCCAGTCTGCTGTTTTGGTATTCGCCGGAGAAGGTTACATCCCTGCCAAACCATTGGGGCGGGGTGAATGTGAGGGCCTCTTCTTCAGTGGGGAACTCTACCTCGGCCAGTATGAGGCCCTTGTAGGTTCCATCGAATATATCCAATTCTATGGTTAGATGATCAGAGCCTTCCAGCGGGATCAGATAACGCGTCTTGGTCAGGATGATGCCGTCCGCCTTTTTAAGCAGATGGGTGTAAGCCTGTTCATTGAGGGGGAGGTTATATTCTTCCCTGGCCATCAGGCCTTTTCCTTTGTAGGTGAGATAATAGCTGTCATCCTCCTTGCGGATGCGCACCACGGGGCTGGTGCACAGGTAAGCCTGCTCAATGGCATGGCAGGGGAATTCCATGTAGTCTGCGGGGACTTGATTCACCAGATATTTCCTTTCAATTTCCATCTTTCATACCTCCAAATACTGTATACATAATGCAATTAGTGGATTTTACTAAGGAATGTTATTTTTTCCATTTTACTATCATATCATTTATCACTTTTCAGAAAAAGACTAAAATGATAAA
>JAETTS010000584.1 GCA_021769025.1 Enterocloster bolteae | reverse complement strand
GTTCCTGGGAACCCGGTTGGGACTTTCCATTCGCGCTACGGGAGATAACATGGACATGGTACGGGCCTCCTCCATCAATCCGGCCTTCACCATCACCGTAGGCTTGTGCCTTGCCAACGCCATGACAGCCCTCTCCGGGGCTATGGTAGGACAGTACCAGAATGCAGCCGACATCAACGGCGGAACCGGTATCGTAGTCATTGGTTTAGCCTGTCTTATCATCGGGGAAACAGTCCTCGGCCGGCGCACCCTGATCAAAGGAGCCATTGCAGCCATAGTGGGCTCAGCAATCTACCGGCTCATCTATGCCATTGTACTTTACACGAAAATCATGCCTGTACAGGGCTTACGGCTCATCACAGCCGTTATTGTAGCTCTGGCCATTGCATTTCCAACCATCAAAAACTGGATTCTTTTTGAAAAGCGAAAAGCCGCAGCCCGGAAAGGAGGCAACTAAATATGCTAGATCTGAAACAGATTTCCAAAACCTTCAATCCCGGCACAGTAAATGCCAAAACCGCAATTTCAAATCTCTCCCTTCACTTGGATGCAGGAGACTTTGTTACCATCATCGGCTCCAACGGCGCAGGCAAATCCACCATGTTCAATGCCATCGCCGGGGCCTTCTATGTAGACGAAGGTTCCATTACCCTGGACGGAAAAGACATCACCTTCGTCCCCGAATACAAGCGCAGCCACTTTATCGGCCGTCTGTTCCAGGACCCCTTAAAAGGCACCGCACCCTCCATGACCATAGAAGAAAACATGGCCCTGGCCTTTCTTCGCAACGCAAAAGGAGCCTCCCCCCTAAGCCGCATTTCCAAAAAGGATAAAGCCTACTTCCGTGAACAGCTTTCCCTGCTGAACATGGGGCTAGAAGATCGAATGAAGCAGCCTGTAGGACTCCTCTCCGGCGGACAGCGCCAGGCGCTGAGCCTTCTGATGTCAACCATGGTCCCCCCCAAGCTTCTCCTTCTGGATGAACATACAGCGGCCCTTGATCCCGCCGCAGCCGAAAAAGTACTGGATCTCACAAAAGACATCACCGCCAGGAACCACATTACCTGCCTGATGATAACCCACAACATGAAGCAGGCCCTGGAACTGGGCAACCGCACCTTCCTCATGGCTGACGGCAACATCGTTCTGGATGTAGGCGGTGAAGAACGCTCCCGGCTCTCAGTGGAAGACTTACTGGAGCGCTTCAAAGCCGGAACCGGAAGAGAACTGGACAACGACCGAATCCTTCTCTCTGAATAGAGACACACAACCAGCCACACAATTTCCATTCAGCCAAAGCCTCGCAAGAATCAAGCATACATTCTAGTTCCACAGCCAAAACGTAAATAGGGAATGCCGCGAGCTAAGACAGCAGGCTTTTCCGATATCCGGTGTCCGGCTGTTCACGCACAGGCTGTCTGATACAGGCAAACATTACCCAGGAAAACCTCCCTTCTACAAAGCATCCCAGGGTAATGTTTGTCTGGAGCAGACAGCCTGTACGTGAACCGTCCGAACAAAGGATATGGAAAAGGCTGCTGTCTAATTCTGTGGCAGTCCCGTCCCCCCACTCTACTCTTCCACCTTCGAACCTTGCAGAAAATTAGCCGAAACCTCATTCTTTCTCATAAACAGCAGTCCAAAAGACCCTGATCCACAATTACAGGCAATTGCCGAAGAGGCTTTCTGCAGATAAACGCGTTCAAAAGGACAATACTGCTTCACCAGCTTCTGAATATAGGCAATACTCCGATCCTCCAGCCCCGCATAGGTAATAAATAAGATTCTTCGATCAATATTTCTTGCATCC
>JAETTS010000583.1 GCA_021769025.1 Enterocloster bolteae | reverse complement strand
ATATATTAACAATAGTGAGGATACCATAAGCTGCTCAACAACAATCTTAATGTCAGATGGCAGTGAAAAGAGGACAAAAAGGGTTACAGTCAAGGACTATGAAACTGCGTTTGGTGATAACAGAATTGAGTATAAATCCAATACATCTGCCACGGGCCAGACAGAGGCTGAAATACCTGAATCCGATGCAGCAGAAATTGAGAAACCCGGAACAGATGCACCGATGGTGGAAACACCTGAAACCAGTATGGAAGAGTCCGGGGTGACAGAACCAGAGACAGGCTCTGGGATTCCTGACCAGGAAACAGAGGAAAAGGAAAACGAAGCTGTTGAGACGGATGAAGTGATAGAAGATACCAAGCCGGAAATCGTTGAAAAGTCAGAGCCAGAGACGCAGTCTCCTGATGTATCGGAAGAGGGAAAAACACAGGCTGATAGTCCCGTGGCTTCCCGTATCAGGCATGCAGTTCCTGTCGTGGCGGCAGTGGATACAGGAGAAGAGAATTCTTCGATTGAACCCAGTGTTGATAAGCAGCAGGAGGATACAGAAACAAGTGGAACCCATGATGATTCAGAAAAACATAGTAATGATAAGGACAATGAAACTGTAGGCAACGTACCTAAGGAATCCTCTGCAGAGGCAGAGTCTGAAACTGAGTCATTGACAGAGGAAAGCGGGAAGCAGACAGAAGCGCCTGCCGATGAAACCGGAGAAGAAACAGCTGCAGTTGAGTCATCTGAACCTGCAACAGATATTCAGACCCCTTCAGAGGAAAGCCGGACAGAGACATCTGAGGAGACTCAGCCAGTAGAATCAGAACCCGTCCAGGTTACAGAAACCGAGGAAAGCCAGATTTCGACAGAGACGGAAAGCATCCCGGTGAGTTCCATTGGTAATGGTGATCTTGTGGGGATGGACGGATGCAGCACTGCAAAGGCATATGTAACAACACTGAAGAAATTGAAAGTATTAGATGAGGTGGACGGATATCGTGTCACATATGAGATTACCCCCGAGGACAAGGCGGCAATTGTAGATAAGTGTGACAGGGTTAAAGCAGGAGAAAGCGTTACCTTTGGTGTAGAGGAACAAGAGGGTTTTCGTGTTGGGCAGGTAGAGGCAAATGGAGATGTGGTGGAATCCGCATACAGTGAGGAAAACATCGTGTGGTTTACTCTGGAGTATGTAGAGGAAGACTTGGAAATCCTTATAACGATGGTTCCGGATGGTACATCTATGCCTTTTAACAAAACGATCTCAATGGATGATGGTGTGGATATTACCATATCCGCTTTGCCGGGTGTTCTTCCTGAAAATACGGAGGTTACAGCCGAAATTGTAACATCACAAGTTGAGGAGGCAATCAGGTCTGACCAGTCAGAAGAGGGACGGGAAATTATAGCTGCTCCTGCTTATGATATTAATCTGTGTCTGGATGGAGAAAAGCTGGATGATGAAATCTGGAACAGGAATGGTGCTGTTACGGTAAGTTTTTCAGGCCCTCTTATGGACCAACTGATTCAGGAGTCACAGATGGCCCAGGTTCTCTGGGTAAAGGATGAGGACAACAGCACAGAAGTAATGGAAGGCAGTTATAAGGATATTACCCGGGAGGGTACAACTGAAGATCTAAGTTTTGAAACCAGTCATTTTACGACGTTTGCTGCTGTCTTTGCTGTAGCGCCGGATATATCTAATGTATTTAATATTGATGAACATGGACTGATGGATGAGGATTTTCCTAAACTTGTTGTCCGGGATAAAGACGAAAATACACTTGATATTGAGATTACAGAACAGGAAGATGGGGCC
>JAETTS010000582.1 GCA_021769025.1 Enterocloster bolteae | reverse complement strand
GGTTGCGATTGTAAATGCCGCCATACCAATACTAGCAGGAAGAAGGGAGAAAATCAACAGCAGCCATCCAGAAAGGCTCAAAGCCCGGATTGCGGTCTTGTCATCCTTGGCCGTGTAGATCCGCATACGGTATGTAGGCGTGCCCAGACAGGGGATGGCAATGGAAAACATCAATGAGAACAGCGCCATGCCTCCCATGGACTCAACTCCGTAAAAGCTTAAGTTGCCTGCCTTGCCCGCTGCAGTGATGGTCCCGGTAATAGTCCCCCATCCGCCTGCCATGGGAATGGCAATGGCCGTGATGGCGATGAATCCGGTTACAAGCACGGTCAGCTGGATTAGGTCTGTCCATACAACTGCCAGATATCCGCCGATGATAACGTAAATTCCGAATGCAAGAACTGCCACCAGCTTGGAGGTGGTCAGGTCCATTCCGGTAACATAGCTTAAATAGGTGGCTCCTCCATTGATATGGTTCCCCAGCCATACAACCTCGATGATGTACATCATGAAACTCATGACGGCTTTTACCATCTTGCTGCCATTGTAATGGAACTGTGCTTCCTCGGCCATGGTCAACAGGTTCTTGGCCCTCAGCTTGGACTTCTTGGCCACCAGAACCAGGGCCAGGATTCCAAGGGCGGCGCCCATACCATAGGCAGAACCGCCAAAACCATTTTTAAACCCGTTGGCCGTTGCGCCGATGGACGAGCCTGTACCGATTAAGGTGGCGCCCATGGTGGCAAAAATAAGATACATGGGCATCTTACCGCCGCCTGTAAGGTAATCTTTTCCTTTGGATTTGCCTTTGCTGCAGATTATGCCTACCACGATCATTAAAAGCACATAAAGCATGAATCCAATAATGAAGAATGTTGCATGGGTCTTTGTTAACATACTCTTCCTCCTTCGTATTAAAAATAGATAGTGTCACACAGGATTGTTGGACCTGTTTCTGAATTCTGCCAATTTTTTGAACAGTTCAACAATTTGTTTAAATCCATTGTAATAAGCTTTAAACAAATTGTCATTATGTTTTTCAACTTTTTTGTGCATTTTTTCTTTATCCTCTTGATACATCTAATACTTTTGCATATATTTTTATTATCAGCCTTGTAAGCTTCAACAATTTGTGTTATAACCATAATGAACAGTGTTTCTGGTTCTGCCGAGTTCAGATGAAAAGGAGGTTGTTATGGATAATCATTATAAGTTTGAAGAATCCAAAGATATAATCACACCGGCCCTGGTCTATTACCTGGATATCATTAAAGAAAATATCAGGAAGGCAGTGGACTTAGCCGGCGGACCCGGATATCTGTGGCCTCATGTGAAGACCCACAAGATGGAGCAGATGGTCCGCCTTCAGATGGAAGCCGGCATAACCCGTTTTAAGTGCGCCACCATAGCGGAAGCAGAGATGGCCGCCGGCTGCGGGGCAGCCCATGTCCTTGTGGCATACCCTCTGGTAGGCCCAAATATCAGCCGTTTCGTCCAACTGATGCAAACCTACCCCCAGGTCTGTTTCTGGGCAGTGGGTGACGATGAGAATCAGGTATGCGCCCTTGGGCAGCAATGCTCTAAAGCCGGTCTCAGGGCCAATGTCCTGGTGGACGTGAACCTGGGCATGGACCGCACCGGCGTACCGGTTAAGGATACCGGCACATTCTTCATGGAGAGCGGTTTTATGGACGGAATTTCCATGATGGGGCTTCTCTTTTATGACGGCCCCCGTAACTAACATGATTTTGACCTGCGCAAGAAGGAAACAGAAGCCAGCTAATCCCGCATCCATGCAGTCTCAAGCTGCCTTTGTGT
>JAETTS010000581.1 GCA_021769025.1 Enterocloster bolteae | reverse complement strand
CTTATCTGGCACCGGTGGCCTGTGTATTTGAATATTTCCTTGATAAGATACCGGGGATTAACAAGATTGACATATCTGCCGACACGCTTCAGGAAAAGGTTGGAGTGATGGGCGAACCCATCGTGATTGGAGGCCTTCTGGGTGCCATCGTGGGATTCCTCGCTGGCTACAGCGTGCAGGAAGCATTGCCTCTGGGCATTAAGATGTCTGCTGTCATGGTATTGATGCCAAAGGTTGTCAAGTGTATTATGGATGGCCTTCTGCCCCTGTCAGAGCGGGCAAAGCAGCTTTTATCCGAAAAATTCGGGGACTCGGATTTCTATATCGGACTGGACCCCGCTATCCTTCTGGGGGATTCACAGGTGGTGACAACCGGATTGATTTTCATTCCGCTTACCATTCTGATTGCCGTGCTTGTGCCGGGCAACAATGTACTTCCTTTTGGCGATCTGGCTACCATCGGTTTCTTTATCGCCATTGCATGTGCTGTACATAAGGGAAATATTTTTCGTACCTTGATATCGGGCTGCGGCATCATGTACATGACCATCTGGATTGCCAACCAGACCATCCCATGGGTGACTGGTCTGGCCCAGAGTACGGGAATGACAGGAGGCGTGAGCCGTATGGCGGCTCTGGATCAGGGAGGATGCCCCATCACTTATATATTCACTCAATTGTTTGAGCGCAGCAATCTGATCGGAATGGCTGTTATTGCGGTGATATATATAATCTGCATGGTCTTTGCCATCCGTCTGTCCAAACAGAGGGCCGGAGAACTGAAAACAGAAGAATAGCATGGAAGCGTGTCTGGGGCAGAATATTTCCCGGTCATACACCAGGTAAGAAGGGGATGTAAATCTGCTTCTTATCTGCGTTTATCACAATTAACAGGAGGAGACAGTGAAACAATATATTATATTTGACATAGACGGCACCTTAAACCGTACGGATCTTTATGCGGTAGAAGCATATGAGAAAGCTCTGGAAAAACGGGACCTCAAGGTGGAACGGAAAGAAATTATTGCCTGTATCGGACTCAGTCCGGCCGCGATTATAGAGAAACTGTTCGGAATCCTAAAAGAGGATGAGCTGAAGGCCTGGAGGGCTGATATCGAACGTTATGAAGCAGTCCTTATGGCAGAACGTGCCTGTACCTTTGAGGGAATTGAGGAAACTTTGACGGCCCTTAAGTCAGCAGGATATGGACTGTCCATCTGCTCCAATGCCTATCCTGACCATATTAACCGTGTATTGTCTGCCCTGCGGCTGACATCATACTTCGACAGGATCGGCTCTCTGGCGATGGGCAGCAATAAGACGGAAATCATACGAAGAATGATAGATGAGACAGGCTGCGGCGCATTGATGGTGGGGGACAGAAGATTCGATGTGTGGGCTGCCCGGGACAATCATATACCTGTGATTGGATGCGCATACGGGTACGCTCCGGAGGAAGTGCGGGACGCGGATGCAATTGTATGGAAACCGGAGGAAATATTGGACGCAGTAAAACGGTTATTGTAATGTGAAAACCGGATTGTGGGGGATATCATGAATAAACGGACGAAAGATATTGTAGGTGAATTAATCAGGACAGATCAGACCCTGACCATATCAGACCTGTCGACGCATTTTGGCGTGTCGGAGAGGACCATACGCAACGATCTGAACAACATCAACGACTGGCTTGGGCAGAATGGCTTAAGCCTCATTAAACTTGGAAGCAACGGCCGGATTGAGTACAGGCCTGAAATAGAAGAGGTGCAGAAGTTTGTATTGGAAAATGATTTCTATTCCTATAAATTATCCAAAGAAG
>JAETTS010000580.1 GCA_021769025.1 Enterocloster bolteae | reverse complement strand
GGCGGTATTTGAATGTGCCATTGAATGCCAGAGCGGCAGGGGAAGCGTCCGTGATACGGCGCTGAATGCATTGAAAGGTTTTATGGCAGCCGGTCTATTTTCCGTTGTACCGGTAGAGCTTTACAAGTTCAGTGTGTCCCTCCAGGGGGAAATTACCAGAGGGATAACCGGGATGGGTGGTGATTTTGGTTCCATGGCAGGGAACATCATTGACAGCTTGGCGAATTCGGGAACCCTGCAGGACGCGATGGTAAGTGGAGTGTTTGGTGGAATCAATACGATCACAAATCCGATCCTGATGATTTTTATCCTGTTTATGATGGGGTATTCCACGATCAAAGTGTTTTTTGCCAACCTGAAACGGGGAGGGATCCTGCTGATTCAGATTGCGGTGGGAAGTCTGTATCTGTTTAGTGTTCCAAGGGGATATATGGATGGCTTTACGAGCTGGTGTAAGCAGGTAATCGGTATCTGTCTGACTGCTTTTTTGCAGGCCACGATGCTGATTGCTGGTCTGATGGTGCTAAGTAAGAACGCCCTTCTGGGTCTGGGGATTATGCTGGCGGCAGGGGAGGTGCCAAGGATTGCCGGACAGTTTGGACTGGATACCAGTACCAGGGCGAATCTGATGGGCAGTGTGTATGCAGCGCAGAGTGCGGTAAACTTGACCAGAACCATCGTGCAGGCCGCGGCGAAATAATCGGTGGTCAAAGGAGGGATGACATGAATTTTCGGTCAAATTCGGAGATGGCCCGATACTATATTGAGAAACTGATGGAAGATGGGGAAGAGCATTCCTTTCCGGAAATAACAGATTATGTGATGGCGAATTCAGAGGGGAGAGAAATCAAAGGTCCATTGACAATTCCAATTATAAGCAATTCTGTTATGAAAGTGATCTGTCAGGAAAAAGGCTCCTATGAGACAACAAGGCGGGGCTGTTATAGAAAGATCGATGCTCAAGTGAATGGTAGAAGTGCCTCGCTTGGAGCATATACACGTGCAATGAAGATTCTGCAAACTACAAAAGCAGAACTAAAATCCTGTTTTAAAATTAGTTTAATGGATACGGAAATTGACGTTGAAGCTGTGAAAGATATGCAAAAATGCGGAAAGACAATTGGAAGCTGGGTTGAATTGGCTCTGCAGGAGGTAGAAACAAGACTTCTCAAAATACAGAGCATGGAAACGGAGGAAGAAACAGAAGATCCAGACATGACTCTAAATATGTGAAGGAGGCAGTAAAGTGCACTTGTATTTTCACACCAACACAGAGATGGCGCTGTATTACATCAGGGCGTTATTGCAGGATGGGGATGAGCATCCTATGTCAGAAATCTACGATTATGTGATGGAAAACTGTAAAGGTCATGCTGTGATGGGGGAGCCGATGCGCGCAACCGTTATATCTTCGGCGCTCTGGCGGCTGGCAAATACGGATGGAAGCGGTTACTGCCGTCTGAGAAGAGGCGTGTATCAGATGGGAGACCCAAAGAAAACTATGAGGGAGACACCGTCCCTTTTTGAACGGGCCATTCGGATTGTAAGCAGGGCAGAGCGGGAGCTGGCCGGCAGTTTCTATGTAAATCTGGACCAGGGAATGGACTTGAAAACATCCATTGAGGCCCAGAAAGCAGGCCGTGAGGTCCTTGACAAGCTGGGGCAGATTAAGGCGGAACTGGCGGCCATGCAGCAGGAATTTACAAATGAAAAGGAGTGTGGACAGGACCAGACGTCCGGTATGTCCATGGAACTGTAGGAGGTGGAGGATGTATATTTACCCGGAACATTTGAAGGCAAGGGCTGTCATGTGGCTGTGGCAGCTTCGGGATCTG
>JAETTS010000579.1 GCA_021769025.1 Enterocloster bolteae | reverse complement strand
TTCTGATGCATGGCATCCCTTTTTCAATCATCTTTGCCATCTCTCCATTCTTAATTTTTCTCCGCCTTCTACCCCTACTATTATCGCCCCATTTTCCTGTGTCGAATATATCCTGCTTCCAATGCCTGCAAGCCTCTTTACCACTTCCTGATGCGGATGCCCATACCGATTCTCTTGTCCTGCCGATATGAAAGCATACGCAGGCTGTACCTTCCGAAGAAATTCTTCAGTCGATGAGTTTTTTGAACCATGATGCGCCACCTTCAGAACCTCCCATGTACAATCCGGATAGCTTTCTTCCAACTGTTTTGTAAGCTGCATTTCTCCTTCTCCCTCTACGTCCCCAGTCAAAAGCATGTCGAACTCTCCATACTGCACTGCCAATACCATAGATGCCTCGTTACCTGATTCCAGTCCTGTACTGCTTGTCTCCGGCATAGCATTTTCCTGCCTTAATTCGGCACCTTCTGATTTTATTCCTATATTTCCTGGCTGTATACATGTAACCACCATATTCCCTTCCCTGATACTCTGTCCCGGTTCTATCACCACTACACGGATTCCATGCTTCCTCGCCTTCCCTGCCAATTCTTCTAAAGTCTCATCCCATATCTCCTTCACCGGCAGAACCAATGTCCCAATCTTCACTCCGATATCCTGTCTCTCAATCAGCTCTTCCACACCGTTCATATGATCGCTGTCGCCATGGGATATCAGCACATAATCAAGTTTGCCGACTCCCTGGGATTTTAAGAAGGGCTCCAGCCTGTACTGTCCCACCTTCTTCACGTCACTGCTTCCACCATCGACCAGATAAGTATTACCCTCTGGTCCTTTCATGAAGATTCCGTCTCCCTGTCCCACATCCAGAACCACCATTGTAAGTTTCCCTGCCTCTCCAAAACGCAGCACTAACATAATAATCGCTGCTACCCACATAGCTACCGCAACACATTTTATCCGCCTATACCCATTCAGGTTTCCCACGCTGCATGCCTCTTGCGGGGCAGGCGGACTGCCGCCTGGCAAGGTATACTTAAGGACATCCCGTGATATATACCTTGTTGGGTGGGAACCATCCGCCATCTCTCGCTCATTCACTGATACAACATGTCTAAACAGGCTCAATCCAAAAAGCAAAATCCCATAATATACCGCAATCTGCCATATCTCAGGTCTTCCGAGCACAAGCCTCGCTCCCGGCAAATGAAGTGTTATCTCACAGCTCATCTTATAAATCCACAAGCTTTTACTGCATATCCAAAACAGCAATGTGGACACAGGAGCAATCCACAGCACCAACAGGCTTCCTGCCATCCCCAGAAATAACAATACCAACATCAGCGGGATTACAAAAAGATTCAGAACAAAAGAATAAAGCGGAAATTCAAAGAAATAATAGAGCAGAATCGGAAGGATGACCAGATTGATACCAATACTTGCCGTCAATCCCTGCAAAATCGCCTGCCATACATGCCCCCAGACTCCCATCAGATACCCTGACAGAAAACCATCTTCCCTATTCTGCCCTGGGGAACTCTGCGTCTCACCCTTCCTATTATCTGACACCTGCACCACCGCCAGAATCGCAAACACCGCCCCAAAGGACAGCCAGAACCCGCCGTCATACAGACTGAGCGGTCTCCACACCAACACTACAACCGCTGCAAAAGAAAGCGCAGTCGGCGCGTCATAATGCCGCCCCGCCATATCCGCCCCTACCCGGAACAGGAACATCACCAATGCACGCACCACAGACACAGTAAACCCAATCATAAGAATATACAGCATCAGAAATAAGATGCCAAACACCCCGCCAACCGGATAAGACCCCGTA
>JAETTS010000578.1 GCA_021769025.1 Enterocloster bolteae | reverse complement strand
AGGTGTACTGGCAGGATATTACGGAACTTATAATAGGAGGATTTGTTATGGACGCTGCGGTAACCCTTAACCCCACCAGACTTATTATAGCGGCAATTATAGGTCTGGCACTGCTCTTGCTTTTGATCATCAAGTTTAAGATTCATGCAATGCTTTCGATTCTCATTGGTGCGGTTGTCATCGGACTGGTAGCCGGTATGCCCTTTGCGGACATTGTTACAGCGGTAGATGACGGTATTGGCAATACGTTAAAAGGAATTGCATTACTGGTAGGTCTTGGCTCTATGTTCGGCGCCATTCTGGAGGCTTCGGGCGGCGCTCAGACCCTGGCTGTTACTATGGTAAATAAGTTTGGTGACCAAAAGGCAGCATGGGCGTTGGGAATCACCGGTCTGGTTATTGCGATGCCGGTATTCTTTGATGCCGGACTGATTATTCTGATTCCCCTGGCATTTTCACTGGCAAAAAGAACAAAGAGATCTTCTCTGTTTTATGTAATTCCGCTTCTTGCTGGCCTGGCAGTAGGCCATGCATTTATTCCTCCCACGCCGGGGCCGGTATTGGTAGCCACCATGCTAGGCGTAGACCTTGGCTGGGTGATTTTGGTAGGTATTTTCTGCGGTATCTTTGCAATGATAGTGGCCGGACCTGTCTGGGGTTCCATTTGTGGTAAGAAATATAATGTGGCAATTCCGGAGCATGTAGCCAATCAGGAGGATTTTGATGAGTCTAAGCTTCCCGGCTTCGGTACGGTAGTAGGTATCATTCTGATTCCTCTGGTATTGATAGTACTTAAATCTCTGGCAAGCGTAATCCCGGCTTTAAGCGGTGTTGAACCGGTTCTGACTTTCCTGGGCCAGCCTTT
Organism: Enterocloster bolteae; assembly: GCA_021769025.1. Next base: position 975 of record JAETTS010000578.1, on the reverse strand, counting down.
TGTAGCTCTTTTGATTGCAACTCTGGTGGCTATGTTCCTCCTTGGAACAAAGCACGGCTATACTCTTCCGGAACTGGAGAAAATTATGACAAAGTCACTGGAGCCTACAGGTCTGATTCTTCTGGTAACGGCCTGCGGCGGCGTGCTTCGCTACATGCTGCAGTATTCCGGACTTGGTGAGGTGATCGGCAATGCAGTGGCATCCGCAAACCTTCCCCTGGTGCTGGTGGCATTTCTGGTGGCCGCTCTGGTTCGTATCTGTGTGGGTTCCGCAACGGTAGCTATGACAATGGCGGCAGGCATCATCGCAGCAATGCCCGGCATCTCTGAGCTTTCTCCCATGCATCTTGCATGTGTGACGGCAGCGGTAGCCGGCGGATCTACGGTATGCTCCCACTTTAATGATTCCGGCTTCTGGCTAGTGAAGTCTCTGGTTGGACTGGATGAAAAGACCACCTTAAAGACCTGGACCGTTATGGAGACCCTGGTAGGCGGAACCGGATTTCTTGTGGCACTGATTATTTCATTCTTTGTGTAAAAAGACAGCAGCATCTTGAACAGTGCCAGAAGGATTTACAGGCACATGTACTTGTGACTGGAAATTCTTCTATATAAGGGTACTGGAAAGATGCTGCGGAACTATAAATGGAGGTGTTGGGTTTATGGAATTAGTTAGTCAGAAAATGCGGAAGCTGGCTCCGGAGCTGGACCCCTTACGTATCGGAACAGGCTGGAAGCCGGAGGATTTGGAAAAAGTTCAGGTTATGATTGAGAGCACCTTTGGTGACAGCCATCCGGGCAGCGGCCATCTGGATGTTCTGGTGGAAGAGGTGAGAAAAGGAATCGAAGAGGCAGGGGGGCATGGAGCCAGATACTTTGCCACGGACATCTGCGACGGGGAGAGCCAGGGAACAGACGGAATCAATTACAGCCTTGCCAGCCGCGAGATGATTGCCAATATGATTGAGATTCACG
>JAETTS010000577.1 GCA_021769025.1 Enterocloster bolteae | reverse complement strand
CTTCGTACCGGTCTTTCTCGTCCTCCCAATCGTAGGCAGAAGCCCGTCCTCAAGCTCAATGACCGGCTTTCCTCTCTCATAGCGGTCATGATGAATATATCCCTCACGGCTTATTTCTACGTCCATATAAACGGACAGGGCATTTACCACGGAGGAGCCCACCCCATGGAGTCCCCCGCTGGTCTTATAGGCAGTATCGTCAAACTTGCCGCCTGCGTGGAGTGTGGTATAGACCACCCGCGCAGCCGACACGCCTGTTGCGTGCATCCCCACCGGAACGCCCCTTCCGTTATCGGCAACCGTAGCCGAGCCGTCTTTTTCCAGTGTCACATGTATCTCTGTACAGAAGCCGGCCAGATGCTCATCCACAGCATTATCCACAATCTCATAAATCAGATGGTTAAGCCCCTTCGTTGACACACTTCCAATGTACATCCCCGGTCTTTTCCGTACCGCTTCCAGTCCCTCCAGTATGGCAATACTATCTGCATCATATGTATTCTTTGCCATATTATCAGATCCTTTCTTTGTAAATATTTCCACACCTCCCACATCTTAACACAAAATATGGCATTGTTCAAATACAATTTATTTTGTAAGCACTGTATCTAGTACGTCTGCCAGATATGTTACGGCGTTTCGCATCTCATCCACCGTATTGGTCTGAGCCCCCGCCTCGATTAGAAGGCTCTTTGGCTTAAAGTGCATGTTATAGCGGTAGCCTTTCAGGTAAATGTGTCTGGTAAAGCCCGGATACTTTGCGATTGCGGCAAGCTGCATCTGAAGGGAAAATGCCAGATTGTCCTGGATATACGGGTTGGCAAGATAGCTGATATTGCCGTTTGCCTTTGTCCGGCTCATCCCGTTGAAAAACATAATCTGGGCGGTCTGCTTTCCGTTTATGTCCGTTACCAGATGGGTCTGCTCACCCACTCCATCCCTGTGAAGGTCAATCACCACCTCGATACTGGGATTTTCGTCCAGAATCTTCTGAATCTCCGGCTCTGCCAAATCGTATGCCATACTCCGGTCCAGCTTCCCGTCCACCATGTCGTAGACTCCTTTGTGGTGAAGGGTTTCAATCTTGTACTTATCATTGAGAAGCTCTGTCAGCAAATCTCCCATTCCCACAATCGTGGTGCTCTCATCCCCTGGAACGGAGTCTGCAAAAGCCTCCTGGGAGTGGGTATGGTAAACGAGCACCTTGGGACCCTTCTTCGACTGGTCTATCTTCATATTCTTCTCCAGAAGCACCTGGGCATTCAAAAGCTCTGGATCCGCCATGGTGCTGGAGTCAACAGTGTAGAAGTTGCCCAGGAGATACTCATAGTTCATCATTTTCTCCATAGAAGTGTCAATCTGTGGGGCGGATGCCTGCACTACCTGTGGCTCCTGTCCGTCCTTTTCTACCAGTTTTCCGTTCTCGTCCACCATATTCTCGTCATTTGCCTGGTTTGCAAGGATCATCTGGTAAGTCTCCTGATCCTCCACCTCCGTATGTGCCAAAAATTTCCCTTCTATGTAAGTGCCAAGGGGAATGAACTCCATGGCATTCTCCGTAATCCAGTCCGTAAGCGAACCGTCGTTTCCATTTTCCACATAGACGAAGCCTGTCAGAAATGTCCTCTTGGCGTGTTCCATCAACAGCCTGTTCAATTTTGTCTGGTCTGCCTGATTTCCCTGCTCAGATTTCGAGGGCAGGGAAATATTCATGCAGGTATAAACTGCCAGGATACCCAGTATGACAAGGATTAATATTTGGCTGATTTGCTTTCTTCGTTCCACATTATCACTCCATCTGCATCTTAGTTTCAGCTATCGGAAATCAATTCTTTAACACT
>JAETTS010000576.1 GCA_021769025.1 Enterocloster bolteae | reverse complement strand
TACAAGAGTATGCCAGCTGCCTGAGTGGTTGGTGAGACTTGCTGATCCTGGTTGCATGAAGATTCAACTCTCCTGGTTTGGGTCCCTGGAGTCATTCCTGTGCCCTTAGAGGAAGATGGAGGATTCCCCCTCATCTTTTGTCATCACAGAGATTTTGGCGTTGCTGCGGTCATTGTGTCCCGTCCCACCACGGCCTGCGCTCCGACCCCATGTGCACTGCTGCTTGCTGGAGAAGACTGGACTCCAGCTGTTACCCCTGCCCCCCTTATTCCCCTGGTGACTCTTGCTGCCTTAACTGGTGTTGTCATTTTGCAGTCTGTAGCTTCACAGGAATGCCACCTGCGTGAAGTTGCTGTGGACTGGGGAACTCTGTCCTGGTTGTACAGATCTCAGACATGGTTCCCTTGCCTGCTGGTTGTTGAACTGTCCTGGGAAAGACCTTGTTACTTTCGCTGCTATTGTAGCAGCCATTTACTGCTATAGCCATTGTGTCTACAGTGTCTGGAGTTACCCTCCCCCATTCTATTGTTAGACAAGCACAGTGGGTGAACTTTCTGGAGTAGTTGCTACCAATTGGGAATTCTAAATTTTATTATAGGAGCGGCTTGACTACGGCCCTTGGTGGTAACAGCTGAGGTGAACCAGATGAGGTGCCCACTACTTATCGGGAGTGGCTCTGTTTGGTGCAGCCCTATGCTGTGGATTAGTGTTCATGCTATGGTTGGTTTGCAAACTCAGATCTCAACAGAAACGTGACAAGGCCATTATCACTCAAGCACTTGTGGCCATTGAACAAGGGGCCTCCCCTGGAATTTGGTTATCTATGCTCAGGAATTAGTCGACATCTGAGTTCTCTGCTCTTGCACCCCATGGATTTGTGGATCCATTGCACTGGGATGAGAGAGACTCAATGATTCTTTGATCAGCCCTTCTACATCGCTGAGGTTTCCTCATTGCACATGATAGGGTGATCATGATTTCCCCACTAACTCATTTTCTAGCTGGCCTCTTTTGTAGAGTTCGCCCTAGGTCGTTTAGCAGTTACTGTCACACAGCACTGCGGTATCCCGAGACGGGCAACTTTCCTCATGCACAGACCAATTTAAGACACGGGGCCCGGTAACGGTAGGGTTACCCTACGACGGATAAGGCTGTGACATTAGAGGAACGACCTAAGACAGGAGCCACAGCAGATGGACGTAACTGCAGAGGCCTAGA
>JAETTS010000575.1 GCA_021769025.1 Enterocloster bolteae | reverse complement strand
TTGCTGGAATGGGAGTGGCCATGAAGATAACCATGATTACCGGTATGATATGCATTGGTTTTGGCCAGGGGATTCAGCCTCTTTTAGGCTACTGCGTGGGCGCGGGAATGTGGCGGCGGTTTAAGCAGGTGATGAAATGTTCCATCCTTTGTTCCTTTGGGCTTAGCGCGGTGATGACTATAATCTGCTATTTTTTTGTCAATCAGATTGTCAGCGTATTCCTGACAGAAGCGTCTGCTTTTAACTATGCGGCCCGGTTTGCCCGAATCCTGCTGTGTACCAGCTTCCTTTTCGGTATGTTTTACGTTCTTTCCAACGCACTGCAGGCCATGGGGGCTGCAACAGAAGCCCTTATTATCAATCTGAGCCGCCAGGGGATTATCTATATTCCTTCACTGTTCCTATTGAAAATGGCCATTGGACTGGACGGTCTTGCCTGGGCTCAGCCTGTGGCGGATATACTCTCTACAGGACTGGTGGCTATCCTTTACATCAGGACTGTGAGGAAGATGGAATATAATTGCTCCATTTTATCCGGCGACTGTCAGATGGAATCTTAATTTGTGACAGCGGATGACAGAATGGGATATGCTGTGATGGAATAAAATATGATAGTTGGATGTGGTATTGGCGAGGCGATGATTAAATTGCCTCGCCAATTGTATGTTTGCGCGTCCTCCAAGACTGTCATGCTATCTGAGCGCCGCCTTTCATAAGAAAGTGGCGGTTGAGTAAAAAAAGACTAAAGGTTAGAAATGACGGAAAGTTTACTATAAAAATGAAAGGTAAACTTTAAAAGGTTTACTGAGAAAACGAAACAGCGGGAAATAAGAGGGGAAATAAAGAAATTACCGGTTTATGGTGATGACATATGTGATAAATGCATAAAATATAGGAAAAAATACTATGCAATATGCAAGAAAAATATTTAAAACAAAAGAAGATATTGACAATCATTGTGAATAGTACTATACTCCAAATATCGGTAAACCAATTTACTAAAACGTGACATTTACAGGGGACGGAAAAGATTGCTTGAAGATGTAGTAAACTAATAGGAAGTAAACCTGGAGGAAAACTGACAGGAGAAAACAAACAGGAGAAAACAAAGCAGGAGGAAGGAAAACGCATGACAGGAATCATTGTAACAGGACACGGAACGTTTCCGGAGGGCATTCTGAGCGCCGTCTCCCTGGTGGCCGGGAAACCGGACAACACGGAAGCGGTTAACTTTGAGATGGGACAAAGTTCAGAGGATTTGAAGGAGTCCATGGCAAAGGCCATGGAATCACTGGAAGGGGATGAGGTCCTGATTCTGGCTGATTTGGTGGGAGGCACCCCGTTTAACACGGCAGCAGCCCTGAGAAAAGCGCGGACAGACAAGCGAATCAAGGTAATTGCCGGTGTGAACATGGCAGCCCTGGTGGAAGCCGTGTTCTCCAGACCTATGTATGGTCTGGACGAACTGGCGGCGGCGCTGCTGGCAGCAGGCAGGGAAGGCCTGCGGGATTTGGATGCCCTGGACAGCGAAGAGGAAGCACCGGAATTTGAGGACGGACTGTAAGAACTGATTATAAGATCGAATTATAAGATCGGATTGCAGGATTGGATTACAAAATCGGATTACAGGGGCGGATTGCAGGATTGGTTAACATTCCAATCCGGCTCGATGTAAGGAAAGGATGGGGATTGAGAACGTGATTAAGAAGATTCATGTGGAACCAATCAACAGGAAGGCTGAATACGAGGCAGCGGGGTTTCTGACCAGGGAAGAGGTTACGGCAGCCATGGACCGGGTGGCGGACCAGGTAAGATGCAATATGGAGTACTTTGGCACCAGATTCCCTTC
>JAETTS010000574.1 GCA_021769025.1 Enterocloster bolteae | reverse complement strand
TGGAATGATATTGAGGTACAGTACAGCGATGGAAGGAATGAGAAGTTGGAGGAACATTTTGACAGCCCGGAACATGCCATCAATGTTATCCGGCGTATGCTGCATGTAAGCGGGATGGTCCTTGACAATGCAAGCCCTGCGGTGTTGGGACATCTATCGAAAAACATTCGTATCGCTGTTCTTAAGACTCCCCTTGTGGATGAGGATGTAGGAATCTGCGCCAGTATCCGTATTGTCAATCCGCAGAGTATGACCCAGGCGGATTTCGTGAAAGGGGGAACTGCAACCGGAGAAATGCTTGACTTTTTGGCAGAATGTATCCGTTATGGAATCTCCGTGTGTGTGGCAGGGGCCACCAGCTCCGGAAAGACCACATTGGCCGGCTGGGTCCTTACCACGGTCCCGGACAGCAAGCGAATATTCACAATTGAGAATGGTTCAAGGGAGCTGGACCTTGTACGAGTGAAGGAAGGGAAGGTCATGAACCGTGTTATTCACACACTGACCAGGGATTCCGAGAATGAGAAACAGACCGTAGACCAGGATGACCTTCTTGATATGGCCCTTCGATTTAATCCGGATATTGTATGTGTAGGTGAGATGCGCAGTTCAGAGGCTTACTCTGCACAGGAGGCAGCCAGGACCGGTCACACTGTGCTTACGACCATTCATTCCAACAGCTGCGAATCAACCTACCGGAGGATGGTGACGCTGTGCAAGCGCAAATATGATATCTCAGATGAGACTCTGATGTCCTTAGTAACGGAAGCATTCCCCATCATTGTGTTTTCTAAGCAGTTAGAGGACCGGAAACGTAAGGTCATGGAAATCATGGAATGCGAGATCCTTCCAGACGGCAACCGGAACTACAGAACCCTATACCATTACAACATAGAGGAAAACCGGCTGGAAGGCGACCGCTTCATCATCCATGGCGAGCATGAACGGGTACAGGGCATATCAGAAAGCCTGAAGAAGCGCTTTCTGGAAAATGGAATGCCGAAGGAGCAGCTTGTGCGATGGGAAGGAGAAGAGGCATGAAGATGGTAAACATACTGGCCTGCGCTGGAATGGTGACTGGCTTTTTCCTGATTTTGCGGCTGACACCCATGGAATTTACGGATGGGGTCTTCCGGCATTTCCTAAAGTCACCGGATAGCATCAAAGCAGAGATACAAAAAACACAGAAAAGAAAAAAGCCATCCATCCTGCAACGGGAGGTAGAACTATGTCAGGAGGTACTGGCCCTAACCGGGAAAGGAGACCGAATCTCCTTAATCTGTGCGGCAGCCCTCGGCCTGTTCATGACGGGAGGAATCCTGGCCGTTATGTTGGGAAATGTGTTCCTGATTCCTGTCCTGGCAACCGGCTTCCTGTTCCTTCCCTTCTGGTATATCCGGCTCATGGAACACCATTACAAGAAAGCCATCGCATCAGAGTTGGAGACAGCCCTAAGCATCATTACAACCGCCTATCTGCGCAGCGAGGATATTCTTACCGCAGTCAATGAGAATATCTACTACCTGAACCCGCCGGTCAGCAGTGCATTTCAAGATTTTCTGGTGAGGATGAAGGTCATTAATCCGGATATGGAGGCGGCTCTGAAGGAGTTGCGGAAGAAGATACGCAATGATGTGTTCGAAGAGTGGGTGGATGCAATCGGTGATTGCCAGTATGACCGTTCCCTGAAATCTACGCTTACGCCCATCGTGAATAAGCTGTCCGACATGCGTGTCGTGAATGGGGAGCTGGAAAACCTGGTGTTTGAACCAAGGAAAGAATTTATCACCATGGTAATCCTCATCATCGGGAATATTCCGCTCATGTATGCCTTGAACCATGACTGGTACC
>JAETTS010000573.1 GCA_021769025.1 Enterocloster bolteae | reverse complement strand
GATTTGCTGTTATCCCAGCAATACCGTGACGGACACACAAACCATTATTTCTTTCCGATAGAAGGATATGAGCCGGTGAAAAGAATCCACAGTGATAATCATTTATGGCTGATTTATGCTGTGTACGCCTTGGTCATGGAAGAAGGAATGCTCGATTATCTGGGTAAAACAGTTTCCTTCTATGATGGAGGAGAAGGAACGGTATGGGAACATCTGAAACGCTCTGTGGAGTTTGTTTATCAAAATATCGGAGTACATGGATTGCCTTTGATGCTTCATAGTGACTGGAACGATATGCTGTATAAGGTATGCCGGGAAGGAAAAGGGGAAAGCGTGATGGTGGCTTTCATGCTGGGAGCTGCCTTGAAAGAAATGGCTGAGCTTGCAGGACTTCTGGGAGAAGAGAACGATTACCTGGCGCGTTATGAGGCAATGAAGAAAACAGTGAACCAGACAGCCTGGGACGGGGAGTGGTATATCAGGGCTTTCATGGATAATGGCCAGGCTTTGGGAAGCGCGAGAGAACCGATGGCAAAAATCTGGCTGAATGCCCAGACCTGGGCCGTGATCTCCGGGATGGCAGAGGGCGAGAGGGGAAAAATTGCCATGGATAGTGTCCATCGGCTTCTCAATACGCCTCTTGGAATTAAGAAAATCCATCCGGCAATGGCAGGGTATCCATCAGCAGAGGATCCGCTTACCTATTATAATAAAGGCTGCGGTGAGAATGGCTCTGTATTCTGCCATGCCAATACATGGGCAATCATAGCCTAGTGTCTTTTAGGCAGAGGGGACAGGGCATGGGAATATTACCGGCAGCTTCTCCCCATGAATGCGCAGAAGAAAGCAGGAGAATGGCGGTATAAGGCAGAGCCTTATGTATACAGTTCCAATATTTTCGGTCCGGAGAGTGATAAATTCGGTTTGGCGAATGTAAGCTGGCTTACTGGGACAGCTTCCTGGATGTATGTGGCATTTACCCAGTACATTTTGGGAGTGAAGTCGACCTGGGAGGGGCTTAAGGTGCAGCCGTGCCTGCCGAAAGAGTGGGAAGAGATTGAGATCAGGAGGGTGTTTCGGGAAAAGAAGTTTCGGATTCAGGTGAAAAATGGGCAAATAATCGGAATTTAGTAAAAAAGTGCTGCCGCACTAATTATTTAGTGTGGCAGCACTTCCCTTTCTCGAAATTCAAAAGGACTTAGGCCGGTCTGCTTCTTAAAGATCCGGCTGAAATAACCCTGGTCATGGTAGCCCACGGCTTCTCCGATCTGCTTAATGGAAAATTCCGGATTGTGCTGCAGCATTTTCTGGGCATTGCTGATGCGCAGATTGGTGATATATTTGGATGGAGTGCAGTCGTAAACCTGGCAGAAGATCCTGGTCAGATAGCTTGAACTGTAGTTCATATTATCTGCTATGAGATTCAGGTTAATGTCCTGGCTGTAATTTTCTACCAGGAAATCCTTGAGAAGTTCCGCAATCTTAGAAGGAGCCATCCTGGTGGTGCCCGGATTGAAAATCTCTTCATAGCTGTTCTTGGTGACCAGGAATTCGTTCTTGATTTTTAAAAGAGCAGCTTTCAGTTCCTCAGAATCTACAGGCTTCAGAAGATAATCGGAGACCTTCAGGCTGATGGCCTTTTTGGCGTATTCGAAATCAGAAAAACCGCTGGTGATGATGAATTTTACCAATGGAAACTGCTTGCGCACTTCTGTAAGCAGGGCAATTCCGTCCATCACAGGCATCCTAATGTCCGTGATCAAAACGTCTGGATTCAGCTCTTCCACAAGCTCATAAGCCTGACTTCCTGTCTGGGCTTTCCCTATGACCTCAAAATCCGGATCCGCCTTCCGGAC
>JAETTS010000572.1 GCA_021769025.1 Enterocloster bolteae | reverse complement strand
GATCTCCCAGTCCCAGCTTGGAAGCAGCCGAAACCGGCACCGGATCTCCGATTCCCAGGTTGTAAAACTCATAGGTGTCATTGACAAACAGGACAAACGTAGGCGGCTTCACGGCCACTTGGGTCGTATAGTAGATTCTAAGCCGCTTTCCCTTGTCCGACGGCGGCTGCTGCATGGCAGTGGCTTCCGTGATAATCTCATTTAACACACCAGTCTGCACCCGCAGAGCCTGGTTCTCCCTCACCACGTCGATCGTCTCAAACAGCTTGTTCAGTCTCTGTCCGGTCACCGCAGAGATAAACACAATCTCTGCATAGGGCATAAAGGACAGGGTGTCTCTCACCTTCTTGGTAAACTCATAGATGGTTTTGTCATTCTTCTCAATGGCATCCCACTTATTCACTGCCACGATGATCCCCTTACCCCGTTCATGGGCGATTCCCGCAATCTTGGCATCCTGCTCCGTAACCCCTTCCGTGGCATCGATGACAACAATCACCACGTCCGCCCGTTCCACGGCGGCCACAGCCCGGATGATACTGTACCGTTCCAATTCTTCCTTTATCTTATTCTTCCGGCGCAGTCCCGCCGTATCGATAAAGATATACTCTGTCCCCTGGTAGGTCACACGGGTGTCCACCGCATCCCTGGTGGTTCCGGCGATATCTGACACAATCACCCGATTCTCACCGGCCAGCTTGTTGACAATGGATGATTTCCCCACATTAGGCTTTCCCACAATGGCCACCCTGGGGGAATCATCCTCTTCTTCCTCTGCCAGTTTCTCTGCCCCAAAATGCTTTGCCACCTCATCCAGCAGATCTCCCAGTCCCAGCTTGGAAGCAGCCGAAACCGGCACCGGATCTCCGATTCCCAGGTTGTAAAACTCATAGGTGTCATTGACATACTTCTGGAAGCTGTCCACCTTATTCACTGCAAGAATAACCGGTTTCTGCGATTTCCGCAGCATATCCGCCACCCGAAAATCGGAATCCACCAGCCCCTGATGCACATCCACGATAAATATGATCACGTCTGCTGTAGCAATGGCAATCTCCGCCTGCTCCCGCATCTGGGCCAGAATCACATCGTTGGTATCCGGCTCTATACCACCGGTATCGATCAGCGTAAAATTCATATCAAGCCAGTGACAGTCTGCATAGATCCTGTCCCTGGTCACTCCCGGAGTGTCCTTTACAATGGCGATGGTATCTCCGGCAATGGCATTAAACAAGGTGGATTTTCCCACATTGGGCCGCCCTACGATAGCGACAATCGGCTTACTCATATTATCCTCTTTCCTGACGCACCTGTCTGCGTCATCTAGGCAGATTTTAAGAAGCTTTGCTTCCGAATCAACATTTTTCCCAACATTCTTCCATATATATTCAAAATGGCTTAGGCTCATATCCCTCGTAGAAAACCGGCGCTTCCTCCTGAGGGTGTAGCACAGCATTCACAAAATCTTGACCGCTTGATTTTACAATATTCACCGGAACTTGTAAAGCGGTTTTTACCTCCTGCCTGGTCACATCATCCAGAAACACTTCCTCACCGCTTCGGAACATGCAGGACGGCAAGATCAAACGGCTTCCCAGAGTTTTTCCCTTAAGCTGCTCTATCAGATCCCTTCCGGTGATCAGGCCTGCTACTGTGATCTGCTCTCCGAAGAACCGGTTGGCAATGGGGTAAAGGTGAACTGTCCGGTTGGGGAATTTCTCTTTAATCTGCTGCAAAAACCCCTTTAAGTAGTCATAAGCCAGATACCCTGTGGCAACTGACAACTCTTCCCTATCCTCATTCCCCTCCAGTCCTGCCAGGGCTTTTTCCACCTCCCCAGTCATCAGACGGACCATACCAACCCCGTT
>JAETTS010000571.1 GCA_021769025.1 Enterocloster bolteae | reverse complement strand
TGGAATTCCTGTCCGTCCCTGGAATCACCGTGTTCCCGCCGCAGCGCAGCAAAGCCTCAAAGGCCATCTCCCACGGATACTCTTCACTGTTCTTTACCTCCCAATGGCTAAGGAGCACCTCATCATTGATAAACCACCCCCTGTAAGCCACCGGCTTCCTCACCGAATCATACTCCGTAAACCCAGCCGGAATCTCCCTCCTCTTCACAAACTTCTGGTCATTCCAGAACCAGAAAGGCAGAATCCCCAGACACTGCCTGCTGATATAAAGAAGTCCGTAGACAAACCCCAGTTCCTCCGAAGCCCAAATGGTCATAGCCCTGCTATCCTCCACCCGAATATGAAACTCCTCCGCCGGAAAATCCCCCTTCTTCAAATAAATAACCTTGGAATCATCTTCCCTTCCACTATCCTCAACCGGCTCCAGCACCATTTCCAAATCCCTGTAAAACCGCGCCACACCGCGGCGCACCGGTTCCTTATCTATCTCTGTATCAATTACCACATTCCTGTCCAGCACAAAGCACTCCTCTGCCATAGCCCAGAGACTCCTTCCACTTATATGTTCCCACTCTGATTTTACCTCTTTTTCCTAAAAAAACAAATTCTTTTTCTGCCCTAATCCCCTCGTCCTCTCCGCCACAAAATGCCCCAAAACCATCTGAACATTTCATTCACATAGTTTCAGGGCATCCATACAGGAGAATTAATTATTACGCGCTAAAATCTCATCCGCTTCCTTCCGGAAATTTGCAGCCGCCTCTTCCGTAGAAATCTGTCCGTAAAACGCCTTGTAGGCACAATTTTTAAAACTCTCCCCCACTTCCGCAATTCCAATCGGGTCCGGAGCCGGAGCCTCCCCCGAGAATTCAAGCACCGTATCCGCATAGGCGAACATCTCTTTCTGCTTTTCATCCATCTTCCCGGAATTCACCAGAAAATCTCTGGCATTGGCCATAGACGGAACCCCGCGTTCAGCCATCATAATATCATTAGATTCTTCCGAATTCAAAAACCAGTTAATAAACGCTGCCGCCTCATCCTTCACCTTGGAGGTCTCGGAAATGCAGAGGAAAAATCCCAGCTTATTCCACATAGCCTTTGTATTGGCAGGATTCACCGGAGGCGTAGTAATCATCAGTTCACTGTTCCTGCTGCTCATTTTGCTGGCATAATTATTGTTCTCATTAATCATACCTGCATCCCCCGTAACCACAGGCCCGGCCTCCTGTCCCAGGGTCACAATCTGAGCATACTCATCCGGATTTGCAGCAGCGCCTGCATCCATCAAATCCTTCCACAGATTCAGATAATCAACCAATATCTGGTCATCCTTATATCCCAAAGACTTATTGTCATCGCTGAACAGCTGCTCTCCATGCTGTCTCACCCAGTAATTAAACAGGTTCGTATCATCCACAACCCCAGTGGATGTGACGCCAAGCTTTCCTGTGGCCTCCTTAATCTTTTTCGCCGTATCCGCAAACTCCTCCCAGGTCCAATTACCAGATTGATTGGGCATCTCCAGCCCGGCCTCCTCAAATACCGCCGGATTGTATCCCACTGCCAGTGTCCCTGTAGACCCTACAATCCCTGCCAGCTTGTCATCGATTCTTCCTGTATTCAGTACCGCCTCCGACATTCCGGACACATCGATGGTGCCATTATCAATATATGGCTGCATATCCGCAAGGGAATTATTCTTGGCATAAGTTGTTATGTACAGATAATCCATCTGAACAATATCAGGCATAGACCCTGAGGCTGCCTGTGTAGACAGTTTATCAAAATATCCATCCCATCCCGAAGGCATGGCCTCAAAGGTAACATTGGGATGAAGTTCCGTATATTTATCAAGAATTTTCTGGGTATAA
>JAETTS010000570.1 GCA_021769025.1 Enterocloster bolteae | reverse complement strand
TATGTAGGCCCATCCAAGGGGCAGTCGGATGCGATCTGGCAGCATCAGGGGAATGAAAGCGATCAGCAGGCTGCCCACAGCTCCTGTAGCCTGGCACATTCCAATCAAAACTCCCTGTACAGCCAGGACGGCAATCCACAGAGAATACCCTTTCCTGTTCCTTCTCCTTTCCCGGATCAGAAATGCTACGACGATTATTCCGAAGGACAATTGGGAAGCCATACTGTTTTTTGTGGGATACAGCCCCTTAAACGCATGGATAAACGTCAGCCCGCTCTCAAATGCTTCCTTAGGGTATCGGAGCATAAACATGGTGATGGATACTACAAAAATCGTCTGTGCAATGCAGATTAACTCAACCATGCGCTCAAAAGAAAACTGTTCCTGGAGCCAGATAGAAAAAAGAAGGGTGACAGTCAAACGGGTGCAGCTGATGAACTGAAGCTGCCGGTATCTGGTCACCAGCATGGATTCCAAAAAAATAACAACCACAAACAAATACAAGGGCACATACTTTTTATCAAGATTTACAATCTGAACATCCAGCCAGCTTTTTCCGCTGGATAACACCATAACCAGAACCTCAATGCCAAAGGCGGTGTACTCCAATACCTGGCCCAAGCGGTTGCCATAGATCTCCGTCAAATTCCCTGGAAATCCAAGGGAGATGAGAATGGAAAAAATAACAAGCAGCTCGATCTTAAATTCTGTTTTCCTTGTTCCCTCATATCGCTCTGCCATGTCTGCCTGCCTTGATTCCTGTCATGTCTGTCTCTTTGCTACACTCTGCAACCTTATCCCTGCCTCCATTTCATCAGTTTCTCAAACTCCTCAACAGAAACCGATTTGGAAAGATAGAATCCCTGCCCCTCTATGATTCCGCTTTTGCGCAGGAGGGACATCTGCTCCATGTTCTCAATTCCCTCCGCAATCACGGATATCTGCATATTCCTTGCCTGCTCAGCGATGGAGCCAATCCCCTTGTTGTCTTTGCAGAAACGCAAATCCAACTTATAGGCATCCGCGTAAGGCGGAGTCTCCGGGGAACGCAAGGCAAAAAAATCCCCTTTAAATCCATCCACAACAATGCGAAAGCCTTTCTGCTGCGCCCTCTTCTCAAATTCCGAAGTGATGCTGCGCGCTTCCAGATATGCATTGTGGGCAATATCGAATTCAATGCATCTGGGAGGAAGCCTGTATTTCTGGATCAACTGAAAAAACACTTCTGAAATGTCCAGAGCCAGGATATCTGTCTTTGAAATATTTACCGAGATGGGAACCGGGCGGATCCCTTCGTCTATCCACGCCCTCACCTTTGCACAGATCTGATCCCATATGTATTGATCCATCTTTGTAATATATCCATTCTTCTCCAAAACAGGGATAAACACGGAAGGCGCTATCATTCCCAACTTTGGATGCTTCCAGCGGATCAATGCCTCCGCGCCTATAACCTTCTGTGTGTTCAGATCGTAGCGGGGCTGCAAGTAAAAAAGAAATTCCTTATTCTGCAGGCCGCTTAATATCTGGGGCATCAAAACAGACTCATTGCCTCCATGGTTCATAGTTCCTCCGTCAGGATTGGCCAGAGAGAATTCCCCATTCTGGGGAAGCCGGTTCAGCCGCTCCTGAATCTGCTCCATCTCTTTCTTCTGAGAATAGCGGGTCTGTTCCTCCACGGAAGGAATCACGTTCCGCTGAAACAGCGTTGTAAAAATCCCAAGATCCCGGAGCATCATATTCCAGATCATCTTATACATGATGTTGAATACAATGGAAAGAATCACTCCGGAAATGGAGGTGTAAAACGCCACCTGAATCCCTGCAAACAATGTCTGGATGCTGGTTAAGGCGGCATCCACAGAGCTTACCTCCAC
>JAETTS010000569.1 GCA_021769025.1 Enterocloster bolteae | reverse complement strand
GTTTCGCCTCCTGGACGAACGTTTTCTGGAGACACCGGGCTATGCGGTGGAGCAGTGCAGGCATATGACAATCCGTATGGCCAGGCTGGCCAGGAAATGTATTCTTACGTCTGCCGGGTTATTTGATCATTACGAGCAGGAAAAGGCGGAGCAGGTGGAGTTCCTGGAAAATCTGGTGGACAAATATGAGGATAAGCTGGGAACCTATATGGTGAAGCTGGGCAGCCAGAATCTGTCGAAAAACGACAGTCTTACACTTTCCCTTCTTCTGCACTGTATTGGAGATTTTGAGCGGATTTCCGACCATGGCATGAATCTCATGGCAGCCGCCAGGGAGATGGCTGAAAAGGAAATGGAATTTTCCAAAAAGGCCAAAAAGGAGCTGGAGGTTTTTTTGGCAGCCGTGCAGGAAATTCTTGATCTTTCCATCTCTGCTTTTGAGAACAACAATGTAAAACAGGCGTCCCTGGTGGAACCATTGGAGGAAGTGATTGACGATATTAATACTTATGTAAAAGCAAATCACATCAAGCGCCTCCGGAAGGGAAAATGCACCATTGAACAGGGCTTTGTACTTTCGGACATTTCCACGAATCTGGAACGGGTGGCAGATCATTGTTCCAATGTTGCCATCAGCGTCATTGAGATTGACCGGGACGGCTTTGATGCCCATGGATATCTGGAGAATTTAAAGCGCGACAATGATCCCAGGTTCCAGGCGATGGTGGAGAGCTACCGGAGAAAATATACTCTTCCAACTTAAGGAAGACATTGATATAATGATGTTGCATGTAAAAGCCGGAAGAGTTGCGGACAGGAGGGTTTCAAATGGCATTGATTTATGTGGTGGAAGACGATAAAAACATACTGGAAATTGAGATGCTTGCCCTGAAAAACAGCAGTTATCAGGTGGAAGGCTTTGAATGCGCCGGGGACTTTTATAAGAAAATGAGTTCCAGACAGCCGGATCTGGTTCTTTTGGATGTGATGCTGCCAGATGAGGACGGTCTGGAAATTGTGGGAAAGCTCAGAAAAAGACCGGAAACAAAAAAGCTTCCGATTATACTGGTGACAGCGAAAGCTTCGGAAATCGACAAGGTGAGGGGACTGGATGTAGGGGCGGATGATTACCTCACGAAACCTTTTGGCGTCATGGAGCTGATTGCGCGGGTCAGAGCCATTCTGCGGCGCACGGTGGAAGAAGAAAAATTTATAAGTTTGGGGGATGTTTTTCTGGACAATGAGAAGCGTATGGTATATGTGAAAGATACCCCCTGCAGCCTGACTTTTAAAGAATACGAGCTGCTGAAGCTGCTGCTTTATAACGCGGGAATCGTAGTAACCAGAGAAGTGATTCTGGAACGGGTCTGGGGCATTGATTTCGAGGGGGAATCCAGGACTCTGGATATGCATATCCGGACGCTGAGACAGAAACTGGGGGACGCGGGAGCCATGATACGGACTGTGCGGAATGTGGGATACATGATAGAGTAGACGGAGGGCAAAATGAAACGAAAGATACACATTGAACTTCTTGCGACGTCGGCTCTGGCTATTGTATTGACACTGCTGTTTGCATTGTTTGTCTTTTATGGTCTTTTTCAGGAACAGATTGTAGGAGATTTGAAAGCGGATGCCTGGGTCCTTAAGAATATGCATGTGTTTGACCATATTGAGAACGTTCACCCGGACGCTTATGATTTGAATGCGGAAAGTCTTCGGATAACAGTGGTGGGAGAAAATGGTTCCGTAATTTTTGACAGCAATGCAGACGCAGCAGCCATGTCCAACCATGAGGACAGACCGGAAGTACGGAAGGCTTTTGAGACCGGAGAAGGAAGCGGCACCAGGCGCTCGGAGACTCTGGATAAAAATCT
>JAETTS010000568.1 GCA_021769025.1 Enterocloster bolteae | reverse complement strand
GGAAGGAACCTACATGCTGTTTTTGGATTGTACTAAGTGGTGCGAGGTGCATGGGAAGACCATTGAAGAGGTGGAAAGGGCTGGATGGGACGTAGGCGTGGCATGGCAGGATGGAAGGATGTTCCATGGACCTTGTGCGATCCGGATGAATCTGGCGCTGCCTCTTAGCAGGGTGAAGGAGGCTTTTGACAGGCTTCAGAAGTATGTGTTCTTGTGATGGCTTGAGAGGAAGCAAAACGGTTTGAATCATTTAAGGTAAAGAAAGAGGGGGCTGATCTCATAAGTTTATGTGGCAGCCCCCTTCCAAGTTTGAAGAGAGCAGAAGCGATGGCAACGATATGAATGGTGAGGCGTTGTTTGAATATCCGTGGTTTGAACATTATTTTACGGAGGAAGGGCGGGAAGCTTATCTTATATATAATTCTTCCAGATATAGATTGATAGAAAGAGAACGTTAAAAGGAGAGACATGGATATTTACAATATTCATTTAAAGGAGCAGGGAACAGGCAGGCTTCTGGGGTTTGTGATGGTAAATGGCTATGTGCAGAAATGCAGCTTGGGACATAGCATAGCAGAATTTATGGTATTGCCTAAGTTCAGAAGGAATAAAATCGGAAAGAAGGCAGCCGTCATGTGTTTTGAGATGCACAGAGGGAAATGGGAGGTTTCCCTTTCCCGGGGAAGTGACCAAGCGTATTTATTCTGGAAACATGTAATCAGTGGGTATACGGGAAACAACTGTCAATATGAGGATGGTATTTTTCTGTTTTCCAACGATGAGTAGGGAAAAGAATCCTTTTTTCCAGGGAAGATTTTGGAGAAACAAAAAAAGAGATGCCTCACTGAAATGTGAGGCATCCCTTGCATCATTGATGTATGGAAACCATTAATCTGTCACAGTGGGAAGTCCCTTGCCAAGCCAGCCGGCTCCGGATTCTTCACTGCCCATGCCGCCGGCCAGGTTATAAGCCTCGTAACCTAACATGCGCAGAACAGCCAGAGTCTGGGAAGCGGTCTGTCCGGTGTAGCAGTATACAACCACTGGTTTGTCCTTTGGAAGCTGTGCCAACTGCTCCTGCATTCCCTTGCCGAAAGGAATATTGATAGCACCTGCAATGTGGCCTTCATCAAAATCCTTTGCCTGACGGATAGACAGTATGGTATAGTCTTCACTTTCTGCCTCTACCAGTTCACCTAAAGCGTCAACCGGGAAGTTGAAGGAAGAGAAGGTGTTGGAGGTAGCTTCTGCAAAATAATCGGCAATGGCTGCTGCGATTGCTTCGTCTACTTCATAGGTCTCATCTGGAAGCACATTTTCTGTGGTCTCGATGTAGTTCTCAAAGTTCTCTGCCTTGGAGATACCGTTGTTGTATCCGCTCTGGATGTTGGTAGTGTATTTGCCGGCCATAGCCAACAGGGCAACTGCCTGAGAAGAGGTCTGGCCGCTGTAGCAGTTGATGTACAGCATCACATCATCCGGAATCTTTTCCAGATTCTCAGCGATAGCCGGGCCGTAAGGAATGTTGACCGCCCCTTTTAAATGGCCTTCTGCATAAGCGTCTGGCTGGCGAATATCAATGATCAGCATATCTTCCTCAGCATCCATCTTGGCAAATAAGTCTGCCACATTGATCATATGTCTGTCTTCCGGGAAATCTGCAAAGTAACTCATAGCAGCTTCAGTGACGGAATCCGTAGCGGCAGCTTCGGTCTCAGCCTCTGTTTCAGGAGCCTCGGTCTCAGCTTCGGCTTCGGTTTCTGCCTCTGCTTTTGTCTCAGCAGCAGTGGTTGGTGCAGCTGTCTGTGCAGCAGTCGTCTCCGAAACGGTCTTGGTGGCACATCCGGTAAGGGTGCTGCCAAGCAGCGCAGCAGTTAAAA
>JAETTS010000567.1 GCA_021769025.1 Enterocloster bolteae | reverse complement strand
GGAATTGTATACTTGCGGTTCTCCGATGCTTGCAATTGACCATCCAACAGCACGGTGCGACAGGCAGTTAAAGACGCTTCCGGACGAAAACGCTTTACGGGAATTTGTATTTGATATCTGCCATGCCCAGGCCAACTGGAATATGAAGAATTTTATTGAGGATCAGGTAGAGTTGATCCGCAGACAGGTAGGGGATAAGAAGGTGCTTCTGGCTCTTTCGGGCGGCGTGGATTCATCGGTCGTAGCAGCTATGCTGATTAAGGCTATCGGCCAGCAGCTGGTGTGTGTCCATGTCAATCATGGCCTGATGAGAAAAAATGAGTCTGAAAGCGTGATTGAGGTATTTAAAAACCAGCTTCACGCTAATCTGATCTATATTGATGCCACGGAGCGTTTCTTAGGAAAGCTGGAGCATGTCGCTGATCCGGAACAGAAGCGTAAGATCATCGGTGGTGAATTTATCCGAGTATTTGAAGAGGAGGCCAGAAAATTAGAGGGCATTGACTTTTTGGGCCAGGGTACCATCTACCCGGATATTATCGAGAGTGGAACTAAGACAGCCAAGATGGTAAAGTCTCACCATAATGTAGGCGGTTTGCCAGAGGATTTAAAGTTTGAGTTGGTGGAGCCGCTAAAGCAGCTGTTTAAGGATGAGGTGCGTGCCTGCGGTGTGGAACTGGGACTTCCGGCTTCCATGGTATACCGTCAGCCTTTCCCAGGGCCAGGATTGGGTGTCCGCTGCCTGGGAGCCATCACCAGAGACCGGCTGGAGGCAGTAAGAGAGTCCGATGCCATTCTGAGAGAGGAGTTTGAAAAGGCAGGGCTGGATAAAAAAGTATGGCAGTATTTTACGGTGGTGCCAGATTTTAAGTCTGTCGGTGTGAAGAATAATGCCAGATGCTTTGATTATATGGTGATCATCCGTGCCATCAATACAGTTGACGCTATGACCGCAACCATAGAGCGGGTGGATTGGGATGTGCTTGAGAGGATTACAGAGAGGATTTTAGCAGAGGTTGGGAATGTGTGCAGAGTCTGCTATGATATGAGTCCGAAGCCGCCGGCTACGATTGAGTTCGAATAGGGGACATTTGGACTGGAAACCTGATAAAATAAGGGTTTTTCAGTCCTTTTTGTATCTCCGTGATGTTAATATGATGTTGAAAATAGAGCCAGCTACTTTTCCTACTCCAAAATAGATGCGGTGGAAATCCCTGTCGAAATGTGGTAATATCTCTTTGGGACTACCAGGATGGTAGGCGGTTAGCCCTCCCCGGAGGGACTGTGACCCTCCGTTTACATAGAAACCTGAAAGGGAATCTGGGAAAGGAGGGCTGAGCCATATGGATATTTTGGGACTTATTGCAGTGTTAAGTTTTGGCTTGACCTGCTTTGGTATCGGATATACATTCGGTAAAGATAGTAACAAGCCACAGAAATAGCCGCCCTCCCGTGACAAGGTAAGCGGCTATAGCTGTAAACTTATGAATCGGGCTAACCGTCTATCGGTAGCTCCAGTGGGGCGTCTGTTACCAGCAGGCGCCTCTCTTTATCTAAAGAATAGCACAATCCGTGGGAAAGTTCAAGGATTTTCTTCTCCCGGTGTTGCCCTCCGGAACTGGTTGAGCCGGTCGGCCAGCTGCTGATCCTTGTCCGGGTAAAGATGGGAATAGGTGTCCGGCGTGGTCTTCACGGATTCATGCCCCAGTCGGTCCGCAATCTCCAATGGGGCAAAGCCCATTTCAATCAGCATACTGGCATGTGAGTGTCTAAGTTCGTGGAAGCGGAAAATGAGGGTATCCTCATGGGAGTGGAAAACAGAACATGATATAATTCCCTCAAGGGCTATGGTTTGCGCCATAGCCCTTTTTGTATAAGGGAG
>JAETTS010000566.1 GCA_021769025.1 Enterocloster bolteae | reverse complement strand
CACCCTGCCGTACAGGGATCCAATGCCAGCTGTGCCGGCGTGATGGCAATCTTAGAGATCTGATCCAGCAAAAAGGTATAGGCATACTCATTGCCGTTGGCTGTAAGAAGCGCCACCTGATCCTGGTCGTATTCCAAAACTCCCTGGGAATACAGGGCCAAACACAACTCTCTTCCTGTGACAACATCCTGATCCACCAGATACCGGTATATCCGCTTGGTAAATCGGGTGTCTTCCTTTAACTGTTCTATAATAAAGTCCACAATAGCCTGAAAGCTGTCATCCGCATTGGAGTAGCGGCTGGAAATCTCCAGCTTGGTGGTATCCACCCAATTGTCTGCAATCCCGCTGTAGAGAAAATTTCGGAGACTGATGGTCTCATCTTTCCATGCTACTGCCGCTTCGCTCTCCTTGTCTATCTTGTCTCTCTGGATAATGCCAATGGTATCATCTGCCAGATACGTATAAATGTAATACATGTAGGAGTTCATATCCTCTGGAAGCTGGGACATGACCGGTGCCGCCGGGTCATATAGCTGCCGTCGGATTTCCTCTAAAATCCTCTCCCGCTCCCCTAAAAATTTCTGCTGGATCTGCCTTTCGATCTCCCCTGCCTCTTCCGACTCCATGTGGCTGATAGAAAGCACGTTGTTGTTGATTAACTGATAGTAGGCATCCTTGATGGGAATCTTTTTCTTACTGGAATCCCGGTTTTCCTGTTCCGTCACGTCTCGGTTGACCAGACGGCCTACCAGAATACCAGCCAGCTGCTGCTCAAGCAAATGATAGATGCCCATCTGCAGATCCGAGTCAATGGTCATATAGATGTCATTGCCTGCCACTGCCTCTGTGCCGTTTTCATCTTCCATCAGGATTCGGCCTTTGATATCTACATAGAGATTCCGCACTCCCTTTTTCCCCTGTAGTTCCTGTTCCATGGAGGCCTCAATGCCGATTCGGCCCACAATGTCGCTGGCATCGTAACTCTCATCGATTTTTTTCAGATCCTCCAGCTGGTCAGACTGTACCTTGCCGGTATAGCCAATGATAGGGGCAAAATAAACGCTGTCGTTGTACACCCGCACTGTAGACTCTTCGATGGCCACACCCTGAAGGTCTGCCAGATTCTCCTGGATCTCTGTCACAGTCTCCTCCGAGACATTGGAAGAAACAGTGCTGCTTTCATACTTTTGATATTCCGTTGTGGACATGGTATATCGGATGTCCGCAATCTGAAGAGCTTCCCTGTCCGACAGAATCAGGGGATTGCCCTTCTCATCCTTTAACATGTCCAGGGCATATCGTTTTTCCCCTCTCAGCTGGTCGAAAACTTCGGAAGCAGTGATATTGGAGGGATACTTTCCTTTCTCGTCATCCAGCATGTCCACCGACGTCAGTCCGTAAAAATCCCGCAAAAATCGCTTCCTGGCCGCTTCCGACAATGTGGTGTACACCAGATCCCCGTTCTCATCCAAGGCGATCTCCAGCTTCCCCTCCACAGACTCTCCATGCTTGTCCAGAATCTCAATCAGCTTATACAGCATTAGATTCCTGCTTTGGTTGTTGCGGTATGCCCCTGTATCCTGGATGGTCACAGAGTAGGCCAGCTGGTTGTAGGCCAGGATTTTTCCATTGCAGTCGTAGATATTGCCTCTGGTTCCCGGCGTGTAGACGGTCTTCTTGATCTTGGAAACATACTGGGTCAAATACTGTTCCCCGTTTACGATCTGCAGGTCAAACAATTTCTGCACCAGCACGCCATACATCGCTGTAAAGATTAATGCCAGGGCAAACACCCTGGAACCGATTACCCTCCCTAAAAATTCTTTTATTACCTCTAAGATGTCTCTAAACAATGGTGGTATCTCTCCTACTCTCAAACT
>JAETTS010000565.1 GCA_021769025.1 Enterocloster bolteae | reverse complement strand
GAACCATCATTATCCTTTCTTTTACGAGAAATGCCATGGGAGTTCAGCAGGCGCCGCCTAATATGGTACTGGTGGGCATCACGCTGTTTTTGACGCTGTACATCATGAATCCGGTGATACAGAGGATCAATGAGGAGGCCTATGAGCCTTACCTTAATGAGGAGATCACCCAGGAGGAGGTAGTGGAGCGCGCCATGGTGCCCCTCAAAGAGTTTATGGTCCGCAACACGTACAAGAGCACATTGGATAAGTTTGTGAGGATGTCCAATACGCCTGTGGAGGAGCAGGCAATTGATTACCCGCTGACGGTGATTGTGCCCTCCTTTATGACCAGCGAATTAAAGAGAGGGTTTACGGCGGGATTTCTGATCTACCTTCCCTTCCTTCTGGTGGATGTCATCGTCTCCACCACGCTGATGTCCATGGGTATGGTGATGCTGCCTCCGGCCATGATTTCCATGCCTTTTAAGCTGCTTTTGTTTGTGACGGTTGACGGGTGGGAGCTGTTGTTTTCAAGTATTGTGCAGAGTTTCCATTAGCGTGGAAGATAAGGAGGATGACCCGTGAGCGAAGTGCAGATTCTCGATATTATGTATCAGACCTTTCAGACAGCGGTAAAGCTGACTATGCCCTTTCTGCTGGTGAGTATGGTGGTGGGCATTGTCATCGCCATCTTCCAGGCAGCCACTCAGATCAATGAGCAGACCATGACGTTTGTGCCAAAATTTCTGTCCATCCTTATCGTCATGGGGCTTCTGGGAAGCGCCATGTTAAGCACGCTGCAGGATTTCTTTCAGCACATGATGGCGCTGATGGTGGGGAGCTGAGCATATGTTTATCCTGTTCACGCTGATCTTTATGAGGATGACCGGGGCCGTGGCTTTCAATCCGGTTCTGGGAAGGACCAACATCCCCAACAGCTTTAAGGGCGCCATGATTTTCATGCTGACTCTTATGATGTACCTGGGGGTGGACGGGACGCTGGCTTATGAGCCTGCCCTGATGTTTGAGTACGGGTTTATGCTCCTCAAAGAGCTTTTTATAGGTTTTGTTCTAGGATTTTCCATGGAACTTTTTTTTATGATAATCAGGTATGCCGCGGCCATTATGGATTATACCATGGGACTGTCCATGGCACAGGTCCACGACCCGGTCAACGGCACCCAGATGACCGTTTCCTCCGGACTGTTCTACGCCTTTATGTTTCTTCTGTTTCTGGCGGGGGACGGCCATGTGCGTTTTTTGGGTCTGATCTTTGCCTCGGCCCGGCTGATTCCCTTTGGCCAGGTACAGATAGGGCCTCAGGTTTACAGCCTGATGCTGGAGATATTTAAGACCAACATCACCACGGGACTGCAGTTTGCCTTTCCCATGATCGCCATGGAGATGGTGACGGAGGCAGCCGTGGGGATCCTTATGAGGATGATACCTCAGATCAACGTGTTTGCGGTGAATTTTCAGCTTAAGATTATGGTGGGACTGATGATGCTTGTGTATCTGTTCAGCCCCATGTCAGACAGGATGTATGTGATTCTGGATGAGATGTTTCTCTACCTGCAGCGGCTTATCGCCGTGATGGGGTGACAGGCTAAT
This sequence comes from Enterocloster bolteae, assembly GCA_021769025.1. Next base: position 292 of record JAETTS010000565.1, on the reverse strand, counting down.
ACTTCCGGGGACGGCCCGGAATACGGAAGGGAGTGGTGAACTTGGCGGAGTCGAACGGACAGGAGAAGACCGAACAGCCAACCGGGAAACGTCTCAGTGACGCCCGAAAGGAAGGTAATGTCTTTCAGAGCAAGGACGTAGTCACCATCGTGATGCTGTTTGGCGTGTTTTACATGGTCAAGGTGATGTTCCCCTTTATCTACAGGACGGCAAGGGAATGCACCATCCATTTCTTTTCTCTGGTGGCAGCCGACACTCCCCTTAACAGTTCACCCAATATTTATATCTACAT